>NZ_DAIQRQ010000024.1:54107-65993 GCF_036786105.1 Ohtaekwangia sp. | reverse complement strand
GCATTGCAGAAAGAACATGTGTGCATTATTCGTAGCATACTCCGGTATAGTAGGAAGTTTTATATGCGACTGATCTTCCAGGTGCTTTAATTGTGAGTAGTACGTTTCCCATATCTGCGTGCGCTTGTGCTGTATAGCCTCGAGCTGCTCCAGTTGAGCAAACAGGAACGCGGCAATCAGATCGGAGGGCAGAAACGAGCTTCCAATATCAACCCAACCATATTTATCAACCATGCCTTTAAAGAAAGCGGTGCGGTTAGTTCCTTTCTCCCAAAGAATCTCAGAACGGTCTGCAAATTGAAGATCGTTTACCACCAGCAGGCCACCTTCACCGGAAATTATGTTTTTGGTTTCGTGAAATGAAAAGGCCGCCAGGTGGCCGATGGTGCCCAGCGCACGTCCTTTATAGTAACTGTCAATAGCCTGTGCTGCATCTTCTACTACAAAGAGATTATACTCTTTTGCAAGGCTCATGATCAAATCCATATCGCACGCAATGCCCGCATAATGAACCACTACAATAGCTTTTGTACGAGGCGTTATCAGGGAACGAATCGTATTGGCATCCAGGTTGGGATGTCCGGTCATGCTATCAGCAAAAACGATCGTTGCTCCGCGCAGCACAAAGGCATTGGCAGTAGAAACAAAAGTATAGGAAGGTATAATTACTTCATCGCCCGCCTTGATGTTAAGCAATATAGCGCACATCTCCAGGGCATCGGTGCACGACGTAGTGAGCAGGCACTTGGCAGGAGAGAATTTTTCTTCAAAAAAAGTATGACATTTTTTGGTAAAGTATCCATTGCCTGAAATTTGTCCGCGTTGAACAGCTTCCTGCATGTAGATAACTTCATGGCCTGTTAAGTAAGGCTTGTTGAATGGAATAAAATCGGCACTCATTGTACGGGAACAAATTTAGCTTTTTCAGGAAGCAGGAATTTCATGAATTTAACTTCTTCGGGGTGCCGTGTTTTGGTATAGGTTCTTTCTTTTACAGCAAAGTATATACGTCCGTCTGGCTGTATATCTTTTTCGGTGGCCACGATCCTGATCAGATCGGCATCTACACCTGCTTGCTGCACATACGCTGCCATTTTGGCGAGCTTCTCTTCTACGGTAACTTCTTTAAACTGATATCCGATCTTGGCTGAGAGTGAAGCTGCAGGGCTCCCCGCATAAATTTCGTTATACTTCATGTTGCGGGTAACAACTGATCCTACCAGTGCCATACTTTTATCTTCGGCCGTGATGGGCGATACAATACAATGTCCCACAAACCAAACATCATGTCCAACTGTGAGAGGAGACTCCCCCAGAAAATTACAACCCTCCAGTGTGTCGCCATATTTAATGTGACTCCATAATTGTGAGTGCGCGCCAATGCCACAGTTATTACCAATGGTTGTTCCGCCAATGCTATCGATAATGGTATACTGACCAATCCACGCGTTGTGCCCGATGGAACATGGTTTATAGCCGTGTACGTTGGTATGGTGTTGTATCTTGCTATAATCACCAAGCGAGAAGTCGTCACAGATAATCTGCACACTATCGCCTATATAGCAGTTGTCGCCAATTTTTACTCGCTTCGCTTTGCCGGATATACCTCTTATTCGCGCGGTGGGCTCGATCACTACATTTTTGCCGAGCTCAAGGTGATCTGCTTCAATATTATTCATTTAGAGATTTAGCTTTTGCGTTAGTATATAGTATGGCCTGTTCTGCACACCCTCCAGTATCTTGCCGATGTAGAGGCCAAGAATTCCAATGAAAAATATAATGAGACCTCCCAGGAACCAGATCGAGGCAATGAGGCTGGTATAGCCGACTACTTGTATGATACCGGTGAAGTAGGCAATGATGTTAAAGCAGGCAAATAGAAATGCCAGCGTAGCCATACCCAGACCAAAGCGCACGGTGAGCAGCAATGGCTTTTGGGAATATGTCAATACGATGGTGAGTGCGAGGTTGAATAGCTTTTTTAGCGTGTATGATGATTTGCCCGTCTTGCGCACACCGTGAACAACATCGATGCTGGTATGTTTAAAACCCACCCACCGGGCCATGAGACTGAATACTTTGAAAGGTTCTTTCATGCTCAGAACAGCATTTACCACCTTGCGATGATAAATACCGAAGTTGCCAATGGAACCATCAAAATGAGAATCGGTGAGGTAAGAGAACAAGCTATAGAAAAGGAAGTTCGAAAATCGTTTGGAGAGAGAATCGGTTCGCTGGATTCTTCGTGCATATACAATTTCAAAACCTTTGGAAGCCTCTGCGAACAACGTGGGTATATAGGCCGGGTCGTCCTGGAAATCAGCATCCATCACAATTACCCAATCGTACGAAGAATTTTCCAGGCCTGCCATGATAGCAGGATGCTGTCCGAAATTCCTGCTGAGCTGTATTCCTTTTATGGATTTGTTGCTGCGGGCGCAATCTTCAATCACAGACCACGAGTTGTCAGGGCTTGCGTCATCTACCAGTATAATTTCATACTGGTCGGTTATGGTTTGAATTTTTTCAATAACCGCTTGAAGAAGCTCCCGTAATGATTGCTCGGATTTGTATATGGGAATTACGACTGACAGCATGGTACAGGAGTTTTAACGCAGAACGGAGATTATAGCTTTTTTTTCTGACCATTGAAAGAGTATCGCCATGCGGGTAGTGTTTTTCTGAAGATGCTTCGCCCTGGTTGTTTCCATAGGCTCAAATATATCAAGTTTCGAGATGTGAAGCATGAAAGAAAATTTGAATATCAGGCTTTAGAAATTGTCTTCGTATCTATATTTAACATTCTTAAAAGTCAGGAATATTTCATGTGTGGCATAGCAGCGATTGTTTCCGGTAAAACAGACCTTTCTCATATTCATGCGATGACACAGGCGCTACTTCACCGGGGCCCTGACGCTGACAACACCTTTATCGACCCTTCCGGAACCTTTGCGGTGGGCCATACACGGCTCAGCATCATTGACCTAAGCACTGGCGCTAACCAGCCTTTCCCATCTCACGATGGCAGGTATGTTGTGGTCTTCAACGGAGAGATTTATAATTTCCAGGAAATACGCAACGAGCTTATTGCGAACTATAATGTTCAGTTCAAAACGCATTCGGATACTGAAGTAGTGGTTGAAGCATTTGCTGTTTGGCGCGAACAAATGGTGGAGAAGCTGGAAGGCATGTTTGCACTGGTCATTATTGATACGCAGGAGCGTACTCTATATTTGTTTCGCGATCGTGCCGGTAAAAAGCCTTTGTTTTATTTTCAATCAGGCGAGTTAATTGCTTTCGCTTCCGAGATCAAAGCGTTGCTTCAACATCCGGTAATTAAGCAGTCGGTAAAAATAAACCGATCGATTGTATCTTCATTTTTACATGTCGGCTATATTCCGGAACCTGCCACGATATATAGCAACATCTTTAAATTCCCGGCAGGGCACTATGGTACTCTCAATGCTCAACTGCAGTTGAAGGCCACACCGTATTGGAGAATACAGGAAAATATACCTCCCGTAAAAATTAAATCTGTTGAAACCGCGAAGCGTCAACTGCATACGTTGTTGCATGATGCTGTCGAACAGAGAATGATCAGTGATGTGCCGCTGGGTGCATTTCTGAGCGGAGGTACTGACTCATCAATTGTAACGGCCATTGCCAGTAAGCACTCTTCATCACCTCTTAAAACATTCAGCATTGGCTTCAGGGAAAGTAAATTTGATGAAAGCCAGTTTGCCAGAGCTGTGGCAAAACACCTGAAGACGGATCACACTGAGTATATATTGTCTGAACAGGAAGGGAAAGATATACTGATTACCTACCTGAAGCACTTTGATGAACCGTTTGCCGACACATCGGCTGTACCCACCATGCTGGTATCAAAACTGGCGCGCGAAAAGGTAACGGTAGCCCTTACCGGCGATGGTGGCGATGAGCTGTTTCAGGGATATGGTGCTTATGACTGGGCGAACAGGCTAGGCAATCCGTTGTTTCCAGTATTCAGAGCTCCTCTGAAATTTTTGCTTGATGCCTCTGGCAAAAGCCGGTTTCAGCGTGCAGCGCATTTACTGGAGAGAGTCACAGCTGGTAGCATACGCAGCCATATATTTTCGCAGGAGCAATACTTTTTTTCGCAGCAGGAAATTAGAGATGAATTATTGGTGGATAGCAATTCTTTCATTCCCTTCGAATATGATGAATCGGCATTCGATAAGTTTAATTTAACACCAGGCGATAAACAGGCGCTGTTTGATTTTCAATACTACCTGAAAGACGATCTGTTGGTGAAGGTAGACCGCGCTTCCATGTTTTACGCTCTTGAATGCCGCTGTCCGTTACTGGATCATCACATCGTGGAGTTTGCTTTTTCACTCGATCCATCGTTGAAGTCAAAAGGCGGTAAGCGCAAGTGGTTGTTAAAAGAGTTACTGCGCGAGTATTTGCCCAATGAACTGATCGATCGGCCGAAGTGGGGGTTTAGCATACCATTGGCGCGGTGGTTAAAAAATGACCTGCGCTATTTGATCGATCAATACCTGAATGATGATGTTGTAGAGGAGACTGGACTAGTTCGGGCAGAGTACGTTTCTCAATTGAAAAAAGAATTTGTTGCTGGCAAAGATTACCTTTACAACCGGTTATGGGTATTGCTCGTGTTGCATAAATGGATGAAGGATAATCAATGAATTCTGCAGGTCGTTCTATACTCTACCTTTCCTACGATGGTCTGACAGATCCCCTGGGTCAGTCGCAAATATTGCCGTACCTGGCAGGACTCTCGAAAGAAGGCTACACCATCACCATCATCAGTTTTGAAAAGCCTGAAAAGTATATTTCATCAAAAGCAAAGATCAGCGCATGCTGCGAGCAATATAACCTGGACTGGCAGCCGTTACTATATCATAAAAGCCCTCCGGTGCTTTCAACGCTATACGATGTATACCTGCTGCGGAAGAAAGCATCTCAACTGCATAAGCAAAAGCATTTCTCCATCGTTCATTGCCGAAGCTATATTACCGCGCTGGTGGGCATGTGGCTGAAGAAGAAATATAGTATCAAGTTTATTTTTGATATGCGCGGCTTCTGGGCCGATGAGCGTGTAGAGGGAGGTTTGTGGAATCAGCGGCATTTTGTGTATCGCACAGTATATAAATTCTTCAAGAAGAAGGAGCAGGAATTTCTTAAACATGCCGATGCCATTGTTGTGCTTACGGAGGCAGCGCGCGAAGTTGTGTTGTCGTGGCAGGCAGAAGATAAGGTGACGGTTATTCCCTGCTGTGTAGACTTGCAGCTTTTTAATCCTGCGCGAATCACGGCTGGGCAACGATCATCGCTACGCAACAAGTTGGGTATAGGGACACACGATTATACCGTACTATACCTTGGGTCTATTGGCACCTGGTATCTGTGGGATGATATGGTAGCGTTCTTTCGTAAAATAAAAGCAGAAAGACCGGATGCTAAATTTCTGGTGCTGACTCCGGATAGCGACCGGATAAAACCTGATAAAGACTTTATTGTGCTGAGTGCTGCACGCGAAGATGTGCCGCTATATATAGCCGCATCCGATGTGTCGGTGTGCTTCATTAAACCATCGTTTTCAAAAAAAGGATCAAGTGCTACTAAAATGGCCGAAGTGCTCGCCATGGGTGTGCCCGTGGTGGCAAACACCGGCTGGGGTGATGTTGAATTTTTTCGGATGCGGATGACCAACTTTTTTGTAATCAACGACATACGGGAGTCTCCGCAGCCGACTAAATATAGCACCGGCCCGCAGGATGAGTTCTTTTATTCACTGTTCGCTTTAGACAGTGGTATAGCCCGCTACAAGCAGGTTTATGACGCTTTGTTAAATTAATTTATTAACATCTGTTAGCCATAGAATTATATTTTTCTCTTATTTTTGGCCAAATTTTATTTGGAAAACGAACCCTCATCAATTATGAAGAGTAACATTAAGCTAGACGCCACCGACCGCAAGATTCTCGAGATCCTCCAGAAAAATTCCAACATTACCAACGCTCAGCTGGCCAAGGAAATAGGCCTCTCTCCAGCTCCTACGCTGGAACGCGTTAACAAACTTGAAACTTCCGGAGTGATCCGCAGCTATCATGCTGTTATCGATCCTGCCAGCGTAGGACTGGGCGTGAGCACGTTTGTGATGGCATCGTTGAAAGGTCACAACAAAGAGAACATCAACAAATTTATTACAGCCATTAAGAGTGTAGATGAGGTAGTAGAGTGTCACCACATTACAGGTTCAGGCGATTTCATTTTGAAGATCGTGTGTGCCGACATCGCAGCCTATCAGCAACTCATGCTCGATAAAGTGTCCAACATAGAAGTTGTGGATAGCTTACAGTCGATGGTAATTCTGTCAACATTTAAAGACAGCAAGTCGCTTCCGATTCCCGGATAGTTACAGAGTAATTTTGTTTTAGTTTTAATGTCTGATACCAAACTGTCATGACTGCCGAAAAAAGTTTGATACTCGATGCCGACCAGGTGAAGCAAAAGATCAGGAGAATGGCTTTCGAGATTTATGAACATAACTTCAAGGAGAAGAACATTGTCATTGCAGGCATTGACGGACAAGGTTATGTATTGGCCAAGTTACTGGCCAGGCAAGTAGAGAGTATATCTCCCATTGAAGTTAAACTGGTAAAGATCAATCTCGACAAACAGGCACCGCAGGAGAGTGAGATTACGTTAGACTGCGATGTAAAGGATATAAAAAAGAAAACCATTGTACTGGTAGACGATGTGCTGCACACCGGACGCACATTTACCTATGGCATGAAGCCGTTCCTCAATACCGAAGTAAAGAAGATCGATACGGCAGTGCTTGTTAACCGCGGCCATACGCTTTTTCCGATCTATTCTTTATATACTGGTTATGAGCTCTCTACAACGATAAAAGATCACGTAGAAGTAAAACTCAGCAAAGATGAAATGGCGGTTTATCTCCACTAACACCCGCTGAAAAATCTTTCGTTACGTATTCTGAATTGTATTCTTAACTTCGCCCGAAATATATACCACCATGTCTGTTCACAAGCAAGAAGTCAAGCGCATTACAACACACCAGTTGCAGGAGATGAAGAATCGTGGCGAGAAGATCGCAATGCTTACTGCGTACGACTACAGTATGGCCAAGCTCATTGATGGAGCGGGTATAGATGTAATTCTTGTAGGCGATTCAGCTTCCAATGTAATGGCCGGCCATGAAACTACGTTGCCCATTACGCTCGACCAGATGATATACCACGCAGCCTCTGTGGTGCGAGCTGTAAAGCGTGCATTGGTAATTGTAGATCTTCCGTTCGGTACATACCAGGGAAGCTCCGGCGAAGCACTCCGCTCTTCCATTCGTATTATGAAAGAAGCAGGAGCACATGCCGTGAAGCTGGAGGGTGGCAGCGAAGTAAAAGATTCTATCGAACGTATATTGAGTGCCGGTATACCGGTGATGGGTCACCTCGGCCTCACACCACAGTCGATCTATAAATTTGGCACATACTCGGTGCGCGCCAAAGAAGAAGCCGAAGCACAAAAACTTATTGAAGATGCACAGCTCCTGGAGCAATGCGGATGCTTCGGTATAGTACTCGAAAAAATACCCGCAGCACTCGCCAGAAAAGTTGCCGAAACGGTACACATTCCGATCATCGGTATAGGAGCAGGTCCTGATGTTGACGGCCAGGTATTGGTAATGCAGGATATGCTTGGCATTACACAGGAGTTCAAGCCTCGCTTTCTGAGACGCTACGCTGATCTGAACAGCATTGTTACCGGAGCCGTAAATCAATATGTAGCCGATGTAAAGGCAAAAGATTTCCCGAACGAAGAAGAAAAATACTAGGGAGACGTTACACGTTAAGGGTTAATCGTTATCCGTGAAGAGTACGATAACGGGTAACGTGTAACTGATAACGGCTCTCGGACTTTTCAGCTTTCAGTCTCTCCCTCTGCCTTTGCCATTTCCCAGCCTATGATACTCTTCTTTTTCACAGAGCTCCATCTATACTCGCCCAGCACACCATCTTTGCGTATAACACGGTGGCAGGGAATCAGGTATGCTATATGATTCGAGCCTACAGCTGAGCCTATAGCTTGCATGGCTTTAGGATTGTGAAGTTGTATTGCTATATCCTGATACGTAGTAACGCTGCCGCTTGGTATGCGTAACAATGCCTCCCATACTTTTACCTGGAAGTTTGTTCCCTTTACAAACAGGTGAAGCTTCTGCGAGGATGTATGTCCTGAAAAAACTTTTTCTACGAAGGCCTGTGTAAGCGTACGGTCTTCGTGAAATATAGAATTGTTCCAGTGCATCTTCATAGCTTCGAGTTCTACGCGTGGATCCTGCTCGCTTCGTAAGAATGAAAGCCAGCATATACCGCGCTCGGTTACACCGATCAGGCAGGTGCCGAACGGCGTTTCATGAAATCCATATTCAACGCGTATACCGGCACCATGCTGTTTATACTCTTGCGGTGTTACGGCTTCAAGCGTAGTAAAGAGATCGTATACCCGCGACTGGCTGGAGAGCCCGGCCGCTTCGGCTGCTTCTACCAGGTTTTTAGATTCCTGTAATTTTGATTTCAGGAAGTCGATGGTAAGAAATTGAAGAAAGCGCTTGGGGCTTATACCCGCCCACTCGGTAAACATGCGTTGAAAGTGGAATGGGCTTACGTGAATTTTCTCTGCAACCTCTTCAAGATCGGGTTGCCGCTGGAAGTTTGCTTCCAGGTAGCGGATAGCCTGCTCGATGCGTTGATAGTTAATCTGGTTTTCTTCGGTAGCCAATGCTGTAAATGTAGCAACTGGCTGTGGAATACTAAATGCTGTGTTCATATACTTGATGTTGTTTTGTTGATACAAAGCTCGCATGGCTTTCATCGTTTCTCAACCTGCTTCTTGCTCAGATTTCCATTGCCGGTAGGCACCGGGCATACAATGTGCGCATGGGCGAAAGCCTTGTTGCAAGGCTTCAGCATCATTCAGAAAAAACACTCGTCTTTCTTTTTTCATTCGCTTGCCCGAGTGGCAGCGCAACGTGCCATAGATTCTGAGCTTGTTGTTACCTGCCAGCGCTATTTCACGGTGAAGCATTTTAAGCCAGAGTGCTTTATCCGTAAGGTATATATGGCGGATCATTGTGCATCGTGAAAAATTATACCCAGCGCTTGCCTGTGCCCCGACTTCACTTCGCTTACGCCATGCTTCATCGCTGCGCGATAATAACCACGAGTGCCTTGCACAGGCCGGAAATTCGTAGTAAAAATCAATGCGTCCCCTTGGTTCGGTCGAACAACTTCAGCTTTAGACTGTGCACGTGGCACTTGCTCGGTAAGCACCAGTTCGCCACCTTCAAAATCACGGCTATGATGGCTCAATACAAATACTATCTGGAAAGGAAAATATACTGCACCATACAAATCCTGATGGAGTGTGTTAAAGCCTCCCGCTTCATAGCGAAGTGTTAGCGGTGTTGGTCGTTGTTGCCCGGCCTTATGGCATTGCTCAATAAGATGTTCATGTTTCTCCGGAAAATGTATGTCGATAGAAAGCTTCTGCATCCACTCGTTGGCTAATATGGCAAGCGGTGGATAGAAAGATTCGCGCAGTCGCTGCACAAGCGCTGGCAGGGGATACCGGAAATATTTATACTCGCCTTTGCCAAAACGATAACGCTGCATGTTGATGGTGCTTCTGAAAAGAGTATCATCGTCATAGTACTGTTTTAATTGCTGACATTCCTCGGGCGACAACACCGCCGGAATAACAGTATATCCTTTTTCGTTTAACGATTGATACAGCGGCTGCCATGATATAGTGTTGATGGTGATCATACTTTAATTTTATAACAAAGCTCCTGCGAACCACCGGTTTTTTCAACCTGAATCTTGCGATCTAATCGCAAATAAGTAAGGAACCATCCATCATAAAAAAATGTTTAAGCCGGGTATTCAACCCGAAACTTGCTGTCATCACATTTAATTATGAAGCATTTCTTTCCCTCGTTACATTCCGTAGTATTGTATTCTTGACAATAGTCCTGATGAAAAGCTTCCTGATACCCGTTCCAGCCGAATTTAGCTTTGCCCTGACCATGGATTTTCTGAAACGCTCTCCACGCGAGGTCATGCACCGTTGTGAAGACAACAGCGTTGTAAAGTTGCTGCGCATTGAAAACGAGAATATACTTTTTCGTGTGAAGGTGAGGGATGAAGAGAACCTTCAGGTTCAGATTTTAAATGCAACACTGGCTCCGGCAGGAAAGAATATACTGATGCAGTATATCCGCGAATGGTTTGATCTTGATACCGATATAAAACCATTTTATGCTATGTCAGCGAATGATAAATTTCTGAAAGACCTCGTAACAAAATATCATGGTTATCGCATCGTAGGCCAGCCCGATCTTTTTGAATCCATAGTATGGGCTGTATTGGGCCAGCAGATAAACCTGGCCTTTGCCTATACATTGAAGCAACGGTTTGTTGAAAACTTCGGCGAGAAAGTGAGCTTTGATGAACAGCATTACTATCTGTTCCCCAGGCCAGAGATTGCTGCGACCTTATCGGATGAGATTTTGTTGCCACTTCAATTCTCGCGGCAAAAAAGTAAGTATATCGCTACCATTGGTGAAGCTTTTGCCAGTGGCATGGTATCGGCAGAGAAATTAAAGGGATTACCCCTGCTGGAAGCTAAGGAAGAGTTGATGAAGATAAAAGGCATCGGCAACTGGACTGCCAATTATGCGTTGATGAAAACGTTTCGTTATCCGGATGCGTTTCCGCTGGAAGACGCAGGTGTGCACAACGCTATCAAAAATTTAAAACGTATGAAAACAAAGCCGACACTGCAACAGGTTAAAACTTTCTATAAAAAATATAAAGGCTGGGAAGCGTATGCTACCTTGTATTTATGGAAAAGTTTATAACACAAGGTATGGTATGCAGCTGTTATCTTTATCCCGGCTAAAAATGTGAATAACGAATTTTACTAGATTTGAGATGGGAAAGAACAGACGCGTGAGTCGAGTGAAGTATACTATATTTTTTCTATTGTTGATTGGTTCAGCAGCCGTCCAGGCGCAGATACAACAGCGTGCTGATGAAGCCTTCCGGCTGGCATCTGAAACGAAGCGGCCTGTGCTGCTGGTATTTGCCGGCTCAGACTGGTGTGCTCCCTGTATACGATTTGAAAAGAAGATACTGCAAGAGAAGACATTTCAGGATTTTGCCAATGAGAACCTGGTTATACTGGAAGCTGATTTCCCCCAGCGTAAAAAATTAGCAGACGACATTAAGAAGCAGAATGAAGGATTGGCAGACCAGTATAATCCTGCCGGACAGTTTCCGTACATTGTGTTGTTGCGTGGTGATAGAACGGTGTTATCGCCACTGCACTACAACAACGAATCCCCGCTTGAATTTATCTCCGAGATAAAGCACTATATCTTGCCATGACCACTTCTTCACTACAAGAATACCGGAAGCACATCCGCTTGATGGGATCAGCTTTTGAGTTTGTAGTAGTAGCGGAAGAGACGCGTGCAACAGAGGCTATTGCTATAGCCATAGGTGAAGTGCAGCGCATTGAAAAATTGCTTACCGAATTTTCGGACGATTCCTATACTTCACGCATCAATCGCGCTGCCGGAATACAATCCGTTCAGGTAGAGGAAGAAGTGTATGCCATACTGCAGCGATGCAAACATCTTTCAATGCTTACACAAGGTGCGTTTGATATAACGGCTGGTATATTAAAGAAGCTCTATAATTTTAAAGGCGATAACTTTTCATTACCTGATAAAAAAGTATTGGAAGAAGCAAAGCAACGAACCGGTTTCGCTAAGATCGATCTTCAACC
>NZ_DAIQRQ010000024.1:33067-54007 GCF_036786105.1 Ohtaekwangia sp. | reverse complement strand
TCGGTAGCAACCTCCGGAAATTATGAGCAATACTTTGATAAGAATGGTGTTCGATACTCGCATAACATTGACCCGAAAAGTGGATTGCCGGTTACGGGTATACGCAGCGTTACCATCGTCAGCCCGCATGCAGAACTTTCAGATGCATTGGCAACGGCCGTTACCGTGATGGGGGCAAAAGTAGGTATACACTTCATCGAACAATTGCCCGGCACGCACGCCTTGATCATTGATGATCGAAATAAAATAATAACATCGAGACATTTGAAATTAACGATGGAACCATGAAGCGAGTAAGCATACGTTTTCTTTTTGCCAGCATATATCTGCTGCTAATCGCAGCTTGCCAAACCGTAAAGCCTTATCAGAAAGTATATCTTAATGATCATGAAATGCAACCAGGCCAGCAAGGCGCGCGCAGATTTGAAGAGAGCGTACAGGTATATCGCGAAGGTGCAGCCGGTGGCGGCAGCAGCAAGAGCAGTGGTGGTTGCGGATGTAATTGATATCGTAAAGATTTACCCTTTGAAGAAACGTTACGTTATTATCGGATTACTCGCTTCGTCATTAATGGCATCGGCGCAGCAATCGGCTGTTTATAAAAAGAAAAAACTGGTTCGCACGGATGTGGAGGCGATGTTCTCATACTATACACAAGACAATAACCATTCTGCGGTAACCGGTGGTATAGGCACAGAAGACCTGCAGGTATATGTGCAACAGTTGTCGATGGATGTAAACAAAGATTCGGTTAACACATATCACATCGATGCCGGTGTAGATGTGATCAGCTCTGCTTCTACCGATAATATAGATTATGTCATGTCATCCGCTTCCAGGGTGGATGCGCGGTCGCACATGAATCTTGGATTCAATCGCTTTGTGAAAAGCAGGCAGATGAATGCGGGCATCAACACCGGTATGTCGATTGAATCCGATTATCTTTCGTTTGGCGCGGGCCTGAACTGGAGCTATAGCGATCGCAGAAGGCAGCGTGATTATTCGTTTTCTTTTCAGGGATTTTTTGATGACCTGCGGTGGGGAAGACTGGAGAATGGACATCCGCAGAA
The DNA here is from genome assembly GCF_036786105.1 of Ohtaekwangia sp. Taxonomy (NCBI): domain Bacteria; kingdom Pseudomonadati; phylum Bacteroidota; class Cytophagia; order Cytophagales; family Fulvivirgaceae; genus Ohtaekwangia; species Ohtaekwangia sp. The sequence continues at coordinate 52,937 of NZ_DAIQRQ010000024.1, read as the reverse complement.
GCTGGTGTATCCGGTTGAACTTCGTTATAAGAAATGGTTTAATAATTACAGACGTAATTCATTCAATGTTGATCTGGGTATATACCAGGTAATCAATCGCAGAATGGCCATCGGTATATACCCGGGCGTCACCTATCAAAAGGGATTACTCTCAACACCCTTTCACAGAGTATATTTTACGGACGATACGGAGCGTGTTGAAAATTTACCAGGCGAGCGCTTGAAGGTTCCGGTCGGCGTTCAGCTCAACTCATTTGCAGGCACACGGTGGATCATCCGAAGTTCATATCGATTCTATTGGGATAACTTTGGCATTAATGCACACACGATCAATGTAGAAGCGCCTGTAAAAATAAATGCGATGCTCACCTTAACACCTTTCGTCAGACTTTATACACAGACCGGTGCTGACTATTTCCGGCCCTATAAGCAATTAGATTCTTCCAGCGAATATTATACTTCCGACTACGACCTTTCCAGGTTTCATAGTTATAAAACGGGACTCGGTGTGCGATATGCTCCCTTTGCGCGTGGTGGTGCTACAACCTTTCAGGAAGTGGAGGTACGCTATGCTTTCTATGATCGTTCCGATGGATTGAAGGCGCACATGATCACAGCTTTTATTCACTTCAGCGTAACGCGCGAAAAGAATCGAACGCGCTGATGCCAGTGATGTAAACTTCCTCCAGGGCCATGAGCACAATTCATATCTTTGTTAATAAACTACAGTCAGATATGAACTGGATTATACTAATCATAGCCGGATGTTTTGAAGTAGCATTCACCACATGCCTTGGTAAAGCCAAAGAAACTTCAGGAATTGCTTCCGTATTGTGGCTGATTGGTTTCTTTGTAACGGTGTCGGCAAGTATGTACCTGCTTTATCGTGCTACATTAACATTGCCCATGGGAACTGCCTACGCGGTGTGGACCGGTATTGGAGCAGTCGGCACAGTGATCGTTGGTATCGTCTTTTTTAAAGAGCCGGCTGACTTCTGGCGATTGTTCTTTATTGTAACACTGATCGGCTCTATTATCGGGCTTAAATTCGTTTCGCATTGATGTATAAAATGCACTGACTTAAGCGCGATGCATTTTATTTCTGGAGCAAATAGAAAGAGAAGTTCTTATTCATGTACTGGTTAACAATAATAACCGTTTTTAGCTGTGCGGGATTATCATGGAGATTTACCTTTACCGCCAGCGGCACGTCTTGATTTTTTAGTATAGCAGCTCCCAGCCACAACGCGAACGATGATGCCGTGCACGACTCACCGCACAAATGTTTAAACCGAACGTGAAAGGTATTGCTGAAGATAGTGGTTGAAAGATCGTTCATGATGCGATCGTGTTCTGCATCACCACTTGCACCGTCAATCCATACATCTATATCAGCAACGGTAATATTATTCGCCCGCAAAAAGGCATGAAGGCTTTCTGTTACTTCATCTTTACCCGATGGATTATAGATGAAAGAAGTAGCCATCAGCTTGCACCATGTAGTTTCTGATGCCTGGCGCGACAGCATAAAGAATGCTGCACCTTCGCCCTGCACGGAGCCCTTGGTAGTGGTATTGAAAAGCTCAAGGCTATTAATATATTCCGTTTTGAAATGGCTGGCGCGAATGCTGGCAAAATATTGTACTTCCGCGGCTTCATCGAAGGCGCCTACCAGGTAGTTGGCGTTTTCATTTTCGCAGAGTTGAAGCATGGCATCGTCTAATGCATTTTCGAAAGCCAGGCCTTTGCTCACATAAGTGTTATTATAACCCATACACTTTACTGACAATGCAATGAGCCCGGCCAATGCGTTGTAAGTGCTTTGCATGAAATAGGTAGGCGTAAGCTGCTTCTCCTGTTGTTCGAGCAGTTCGCGCAGAAATTTAGCAGTCTCATCCAGGAAGCCGTAACCGGTGCCGGTTATTATACCATCCGGTGTTTGTACGTTCGAATCGCGCAAACATATTGTAGCAGCCGTGAGCCCAATGCGCAACATGCGATTAAGCCTTCGCAGTTGTATCGGGTTAATGTAGTTCTTGAAATCAGGAGTAATGCACCGAAGCACATTCTCTTCATATGCGGTAATCTCCGTCAGGAAGTCTGCATGATCAAATGTCTTTTGTGGCGACACTATACCGATACCATTAATGTAATACGCGTGCGGGTCCTTCATGCTTACACCGATGCTAAGAGTAAAGATGATGTATTGCCTCCAAATCCAAACGAGTTGGATAATATATAGTTAAGCTTTACCTGTCGCTTTAAAGAAGCCACCGGCCGTATCGAGAGCTCCGGCATCGGGTTAACGAAATTAAGATTGGGCCAGACCATTTGTTGCTGCATGGCCATCATACAAAATATAGCTTCCACGCTGCCGGCTGCGGCCAGTGTGTGGCCGGTAAAAGGTTTGGTAGAACTGAAATCGGGAACATGTTCACCAAACAATCGCTGTATACCTAAACCTTCCGAAAGGTCGTTGTTTTCTGTAGCAGTACCATGCGCATTGATATAGTTTACATCGCCAGGTTTTATACCGGCCATAGAGAGAGCTTGCTCCATGGCCAGAAAAGCACCTTTGCCATCGGGTGAAGATGCGGTTTGATGAAAGGCATCGTTCGCATTGCCATAGCCTTTCAATTCTGCTATAGGCTTGCGTTTGCTGCGAATTACTTCCGCTTCAGATTCGAGCACTACATAAGCAGCGCCTTCGCCCAGGTTTAGTCCTTTGCGTGTGCTGTCAAAAGGTCTGCAATTCTGAGAGTCAAGGATCATCAGCGAGTTAAATCCGTTGATGGTAAATTTGGAGAGAGCTTCTGCACCACCACAGATAACACGATCCAGTTTTTTATGGCGGATGAGTTGGGCACCGTGCATGATACTATTTGCCGACGAAGAGCATGCCGTGCTGATGGTGCCTATATATTTTTTTATACCAATAAAATCAGCCATGCGCTCGCAGTGTTCACCGGGGTTGGCCGTATCGGTAAAGCGAACAAAGTCACCGCGTTGCTGCGGGTCCATCAGCTCGTAATAATATTTTTCAAATTCGCGGATGCCGCCGTTGGTAGTAGCGGAGAGTATACCGGAGGCGCGCACTTCTGTTTCCGTGAGGCCGGCCATGCGTATAGCTTCTTGTAAAGCTGCGAGACCGAGCAGCGCAGTGCGGGTAAATCCTGTACCCGCAGGAGCTCCGGTTAATTCCTTTAGTTGCTGATCATGAAGTTTTACTTCGCAGGCAGGTAACGTAGTGCGGTGGATTGTATCGAGTACATGGAGCTCGCCATACCCTGACTTGCCGTGAACAAGTGATTGAAGATTTTCGGACGCGTCTTTACCCAGAGATGTGATAATACCATATCCTGTGATAAACACACGTTGACTCATACACGCGGGCTGTTCTGATGGATATACTCTGCCATGGTACGTATACTTTGAAATACATGGCGACCTTCTTTCGGATCTTTCAGCTTAATGCCGTAATTCTTGTCGAGGAGAACAACCAATTCCAGTGAATCGATAGAGTCAAGCCCAAGCCCTTCGCCAAACAAAGGAGTATTCTCATCGAATCCTTCCGGGAGCATATCTTCCAGGTTAAGTTGTTTGATGAGTTCTGCACGCAGCTCTACGCAAAGTTCGTCAATCGTTTTCTTCATGAAGGGGATTTTAGATTGGTGGTTTTATAAAATTGTTCTTGATTTATGGATAATGACACTGATAAAAAGGGTAGCCAGTGAAAATCCCGTTAATCGCAATACATTTGGTAAAATAGTCTGTATCGATGCCTGACGCAAAAATAAATCATTAAAAGATTCGAGGCCCCAGCTCATGGGCGAAAATCGGCTCAGCGTCTGCAGAATTTCCGGCATGACATATACCGGCACCCAAACCCCGCCAATAGCTGAAAGTATAACCACCGATACTGACCCGAACGACAGTGCCTGTTGTGGCGTGCGGAAATATACTGCTATTAATACACCATAGCCTGTGGCAGCCATGGCCACCGAACATGCTGTAAGTAAAATACCGATTACATTATTGCCCAGCACAAGCTGGGTGAGCCCGAGCATTGGCATAATGAAAATTCCTACGGCAATCATCAACACAAACTGCAACAGGCATACCAGGAAGTAGAATGCAAATTTACCGGAGATAACCGGGAATTGCGAGCCGGAGATAAGCCGTAAGCGCAACATGCTTCCTTCTTCACGTTCTTTAATAAAATTACCCGCAAGCGGATAAAGAATAAAGAACATGGCGAACATCGTCCATGCAGGAACGTTGTGCTGCACCGAATTGAGCATAATACCCTGGTATTTATTTTCGGAAGCGTATTGTTCTTTCACCTGTATAATGTCGGTAAGATTTACCGCTATGTGTTTGGTATCGGTGTGGCCTTCTGCCAGTTGGTTTTGAAGTTCATCCAGTATCCATTGCGCCTGGATGCTGGCAACAATTTTTTGTACACCTCCGGTAAGCGCCTGTTTATAGTTTGATTTGATGGCCGGATCGAACAATACTTTTATACCTACCGATGCGATCGCATCAGAGTCGGCAGGAGGGGAAATCAATCCAAAGTTTGAGAATACCTTTTCAATCAGCTGACGCGTTTTTTCGCGCAACGCAGCGCTGGCATGTGCCGGTATAACAATAGCAGCTTTATACGATCCTGCACGTACTAATTCCTTTGCTTCTGTTGTATCACTTTTTACAATCAGGTTTACATGCGGAGAAGCATCGAAGGCTTGCTTTACTTTTGTGCTGAGCGAATCGCCATCCTGATCTATGAAGAGTACATCGAGTTTTACTTCCTGGTAATCGCGAAAGGGAGCATCCTGTACCAGCGCCATAACAATTACCAATGCAAGCGGCATAATGAAGATCAATGCCAGCCCGCCCGGATCGCGGATCAGCAACAGAAATTCTTTATATATCGTAGCCAGTGTTTTCAATCGCGAATATTTTTACCGGTAAGTTTCAGGAACAGCTGCTCCAGGCTCTGGCAATCGGTGTTAGCGTTCATGATAGCCGGACGTGTGCCTTCTACAATCAATTTACCTTCGTCAATAACACCGAGGTGTGTACAGATGCGCTCCGCTTCTTCAAGCACGTGCGATGAGTATATAATGGTAGTTCCTTCACGCTTCAGTTCCATCAAAAAATCGAGGATCATGTTGCGCGACTGAACATCTACTCCGGCTGTAGGTTCATCGAGTATAACCAGCTTGGGCTGATGCAGCAATGCAGCCATCAGGTTGAGCCGTCTCTTCATACCTCCGGAAAATGTATTGACTATTTTTTTTGATTTCTCTGTAAGTCCGAATACGTGCAGGTACTTATCGATCTGTGCACGAATAGCAGTGCTCTTCATGCCGTACATACGGCCGAAGTAAAACAGATTTTCGTACGCCGTTAGTGTAGGGAAAAGAGCAATCTCCTGCGAGGCCACGCCAATCTGCCTGCGTATCTCAACACCTTGTTCGGGCATGTTCATACCCAGCACACTGATCGACCCGGCATCCTGACGCATAAGTCCGCAGACCATCATTACCGTAGTAGATTTACCTGCACCGTTGGGGCCGAGCAAACCATATACTGAACCTTCTGGTATATGTAGCGACAAATTGGAAACAGCCGCTTTATTGGTTTTAGGATACTGTTTCGTGAGGCCCTCAAGTCGAACTGCACTTGTGCTCATTTGGACTGGCTCACTTCGTATAGTTCCTGAAATATAGCATGCTCTTGTCGCGAGCATGCTTCGAGCATGTCGCCCAATTCAGCAAATGTCTTGGTATCGGATTTACGATTCTTGCATACACGGCCCGCATAGTATGCGAAGTCGCGAAGCTGATCGCCACTCTTGGTAAGCTGGCGTGAGAGATCGGTTAGTTTATCAGTATTAAGCTTGTGTGCAGCCTGATCGAGGAACGCGGCATATATAAAACGGAAACCTGCACCACCGGTGCCGATCTCTTCCTGCATGCGGATAAGATTGCCGAGCCACAGTATAGCTTTACGATTGCCGATGCGTTCCGGCCATTTGCGCAGGCGACCTGCGAGGTACTTCATACCTTTTGTTCCCACCAACGGCATAGGTATGCGCGTCATGTGGTCGCTGGTTTGTTTTATACCTGTCCACAGTGCTTTTTCTACACTATAATCGCCAGGTATTTGCACCGGGTAATACATGCGGCCGCTGGGTTCCGGCATACCTTTCGCAAAGCGTGCGCGTGCCAGGTCTTCGTATGATATTTCGGTTGTGGTTTCCATTACCGGATCGCTCACCAGGTAACGGCCGTTCTCTTTTCCAAATACAATGATGTTATGGGCATTGAAGTGAAAACGATATGCAGCTGGCAGATAATCCAAAAAGAAAACGGAAGTAAGCATGCCCACGGGTTGACCCTTATCCAGCATGCGGTCGAGCTCATCCATGGCCTTGGCAGGGTTGGAGAATTTTTTACGCTCGATCTTTATACCGATGCGGTCGGAGAAACGCTTGAAGATCTGCCCCGGCCAAATTCTATAGGCAACGCCCGGTATACCATTTACACGCACAAAAGGTAAATAGGTAAAGAAGAGGCCGGAGCCAATACCAAATACCATAGGCTCATCAAACTCCATTCCGTGAAAACGAAGCAGGTTTGATACTACGCCATTCTCGCAGTGAGCAGATTGTTTATGATTGAAATTAACGGTCATTGCTTTTTCAGTCTTTCGATGTCGGTGAGTTCTTCTACAGAGATGCGAAAAGTATAGGCGTATTTTTCGAGTTGTTTCCGGCTTAGCTTGTTAAAGAAAAAAGGCGTGCAGTGCAGGCGCACCATAAAGCCAAACGTAGAAGCGTAGCTGGCCACCATGCTGTAGGTCATGATGTTCTTTTTGATCCAGTATAGCAGTGGACTCGCTTTGCCATCCACTACTTTTTTACGGGCATTCTCCACTTCATCGTTCACAACATCCCAGGCTTGTTGCATCGCCACGGTTTCGGGCTCCCAGCCAATGCTGTTTACTTTTACATACTGGCCATTCTCGTCTGTAGCATAATACAGTTTAGCCAGCTTGCCTTCGTTGAGGTTTTCCTGATCCTGAGGTACCTGCTCTTTTTTCATAACAAATGGGGTTGTTTGTTAGCCGTTACACGTTATTGTTATCCGTTATTCGTTCTCTGTTAACGTGTAACTGTTAACGGATAACGGTTATACTACAGTAAGCATCACGTAGCCGTAATTGAAACGTGCGCTTTCGGGTATCATCATCCACAGTGTATCACCTTTCTTTAAGCGGCCTGAGTTAAACAATTCTTCCAGCATCAACAGCGGTGATGCTGCGCCCACATTACCTACCCACGACAAATTGGTGAACCACTTGGCGGATGGTATATCTATATTCAGTACTTCAAGTTCTTTTGCTATGCGCGAAGCGAAATAGTTAGACGAGAGGTGTGGCAGGAAGTATGTAAGGTTCTTGATATCGATCTTCTTCTTCTCTACCAGGTCTTTCATAAACTCACCACCCTTCTTCACAATATATTCTCCCAGCAGTTTGGTGTCTTGTTTCAAAGCAAAAACAGACTCGCCCGTCCATTGGTCTTGTTCGAGGTCGTTCCAGCCAATGAATTTACCGGCTTCATTTTTAACAGCACCATAATACATGCAAGCCGGAAGCTCATGTGCAAAAGAGCGTTGCTCAATCCAGTCAATACGCAATGAAAGCCCTTCGGTGTTGGGTTTATCTTTCAGCAAAGCAGCGGCAGCACCATCGGAAAGCATAAAGCGTAAAAAGTCTTTTTCAAAAGCGATCATGCCATCGCCACCTTCCAGCTGTGCCACTTTCTCTGCTTCTTCTTTAAAGAATTTAGCCTGCATCCATTTGGAGAACCGCTCGGAGCCCGTACACACTGCGTTGGATGTATTGCCCGACAACACAGACATATAGCCAAACTTGAGTGCCTGTATACCGGCACTGCAAGAGCCGGAAGCTGTATTGATTTCAACAGGATGACCGCCCAGCTCTCCATGAACCATGGCAGCATGAGGTGGCAGCATTTGGTCTGGCGTGGTGGTGCCGCACGACAGCAATTCTATATCGGCTTGTTTGAAATTTTCATCGAAAAGTTTTTCAATCGCCAGCCGTGTCAGGTTGGTGTTGGTATGAGTAGTCTTGCCTTCCTTGTCGAATGAGTAATAGCGGGTTTTGATCTGGTTGTTACGCAGGATGAGCGGCCGTGCCTTGGAAGACTGATTGTTGATCAATCCCAGGTACTTCTCAATGTCCTCGTTCGAAACCGGTCCGTTAGGATAATAGCTCGCTAATTTTGTAATGTAAACACTCCTGTTCATCCTCTGTAATGCGTGTTTTGTATGCAGATTTTAGTTTTTGAATTTGAGCCCGAAAGTACTTCATTCCCCGTAAAATATAAAACCCGAGTCGCCCCGCAGACTTCATTATCAACCGTCATTGAATACCTTTTCGCACAGCTGTAATGATTGATCAGCTTTTGAACAACGGAGAAAGAAGCGTTACTTTTTACGCAGTGAATTTTGCTTAAAATATTCCACATCCAGAATCAATTCCTTGCGCTTCACAATGAGCATTGTCTTCGACAGCGTCCACAGTAAAGGCGACAAAAAGAAAATGGCAGTGGGCAGCAGGTACATGAATATATAAACTCTGATTTTGCGACCGGTAGAGTGCATGGCACCGCCAGAAGCGATGAATTTAGACCATACTGAAAATGCTTTCTGACCACGTCTCTCCATCAACACCAGGTTTGGTCTGATGTCGATCGCACCTTCTTGCAAGAATTCAGTTTGAAGTGAAGTATAGTCGTTGGAAGCAAGGTGGTTGGCGATTAGCTTTCCAAATGCTTCCGCATGTTGAACATCGGTGTTGGAAACACCAGCCTGCGGAAAGAACCAGAATGGTTTCCGGTTGCCGGTAAACATCCATCGTAAAATGGTGATGAGGCTCGTGAGATTGCCGGAGCGATCGGCCAATGCAATGTGCCCCACCAATGTAGCCTGCGCATCGAGCAGGCGTTGCTTTACTTTTTCCTGCGCGCCAAGCCACATGTTGCGACAACCTAAAATGGTAACAACAGGTTTGCCGTTCAGGATTTTCTTTCCATCATCGCTCTGGAGAAATGAGCTTATTGGGCGAGAAGGCGTAAGGAACCAGGGTTGATAGCCGAGGATCACCAGATCGTATTGATCAAATGCCTGTGCCGACAAGCTTTTTAATGCCAGCGGCTTTTGTGAAAATGTTTCAGGGAAAGCATTGAAGAACTGGTAAGCGCTCCAGGGAAAAGGATATTTTTCCTGCGGCTGAATTTCTTCGAAATGTACGGTGTGGCCAGCTTCGACCAATGGTTTGGACAGTGACTGAAGTATGGACAACTGCTGACCGGACTGTGTGTAATATACAATCAGTATCTTTTTCATCGAGGAGGTTCAGGTATAAAGAACGTAAAGTTATATTTTTTTGCTTGTTTTTTACCTGCATGTAAGTAGTTATGCTGTTTTACGATCAAAAATTGAAGCGAAACCATGCAGAGATTATTCGCCTGCAGCAGCTATAGCCATAACGTTACTGGAATGTTACCATTGCCCGCTTTCGGGCAGCGAGCGTTTCTTGCCGCGCGAATAGTTGCAAGAATGTGATGATGAAAGATATATACCGCCGGTCTGCCGCTGATTAACATGTGTGCAGTGTGCTGCGGCAATTACAAAGAGTAAAATCAAAGGGAAGAATACCAACATCATATGGTTAATGTTGGTACTCACTCGTTTCAATGTTGATGTTCTTCGCGATGCCAGTCTTTGGTTTCTGTGGTGATTTGATCGAGAAGATCGAACAAGCGCGAAAGATCATCGATCATAACATTGAAATCATGTGGAAGAAATTCGTGGTTCTCTGCCAGATAGTCTACCAGCAAGGTGCGCACTGCGCGGTTGAGCCGGTCGGGAGGAGTACGGGTTACAAAAACGCGAAATGCTACCTGCAGATCTTCAGTAATAATTTCTGTAGAAGTTGCCATAGAACGTGTATAGATTTATAGGCAACAAATAGCGATGGTTATAGCAGAAAAGAAAGCGCACTATATTGTTCGATACAACCTATACTTTTGTTTTTTACAACAGCGATATTTTTTACATTTGAGCTATGGCAGAAACGTTACACATCGGGAGAAAGATAAGCCGCATCCGCGAGCTGCGCAACATGAAACAGGAAACGCTCGCTGCAGCATTGGGTATAAGCCAGCAGGCGATTTCCAAACTGGAGCAGAATGAGAGTATAGATGATCTATACCTTGAACGGGTAGCAGATGCGCTAGGAGTTAACCCGGAAATAATTAAGAATTTCAACGAAGAGTCTGCTATCTATAATTTTCAGACCAACAACGATAACGCTAATCCAAATAATAATTATCAATGCAAGTTTGAGCAAAGCAATGAGGCAGAGATCAAATCATTAAAAGAAGAGATCGAGTATTTACGTAAGCAGAACGCGCAGTTGATTGAGTTGTTGGGGAAAAAAGTTTGACGGTTGATTTTATATTTGAACTATGACAGAAACGTTACACATAGGCAGAAAGATAAGCCGCATTCGCGAGCTGCGCGACATGAAGCAGGAAACACTGGCCGCAGCGTTGGGTATAAGCCAACAGGCAGTTTCCAAGCTGGAGCAGAATGACAGTATAGACGATGAATATCTGGATCGTGTTGCCAGAGCTTTAGGAGTAAGCCCGGATGCGATTAAGAATTTTAATGAAGACGCTGCCATCTATAATTTTCATACAAATTATGATCAGGCAAACCATCATAACAATTATCACTGTAAGATAACTGAGCGCAACGAAGAAGAGATCAAGTCCTTGAAAGAAGAGATCGAGTATTTGCGTAAGCAGAACGCACAGTTGATTGAGTTGTTGGGGAAGAAGGGATGATCTCATCTGATTCGTTGAGGTAAGTATAAAATAACAACGCTATAATCAGAGTATGATAAAAACTCTTTCATGTTGCAGTCTGATATTTCATTTCTTATGGCGGGTATATTCATTGTCGCTGCAGTGTGTGTGAAAGCGCCTTCAATCTCAACTTGTTTCGTTCCTGCAACAACACCGGATACAGGTTAAGTATCGTATTGAATATCGTCAGATAGAGAAATACATCATACCATCGGTATACAACGGTCGTTACGATTTGAAATATTAGCACAAACAGAAATCCCAAAATATGGCATAGCTCGGATATCGTTAATTCATCAAGCAGTTTGCTGATCTCATCAACGCTGGGCCTTTTCGTTATGCTGATTTTTGTGTTAAAGCGCTTAAAGAATGTGTTCTTGATACAATACACAAAGAGACCAATGCCGAGAAAATTATAGAAGGTTGCATGGCGGGTTAGCTGATAATTTCTGATAGCATGGAAGAGCGGCGTATTTTTCCTTCTTATCATATGTGCAATCCATAAACCCGGAAGCCCGCTATAAAAGACAAGCAAAAAGCTCATGGTTAGTCGATATGTGAGATGTTCCGCAGTCACTGCATGATTTCATTTTTGAGATATTGTAATATACATATTTGAAGGTAATTGTTTGAAACGTATGGCTGTTTGTGTGGCCAAAATTCAAAAACATGCTGGAGGCTATTCTCTCTAAGGATGGAAACGCGCTTCTATGTCTTAAAAACCTTATCGATGGAAAGATTGGCAAATAAATATCGCAGCCTGTATATCACTTCTTCACAATCCTCTTCACCACCACTTTCTTTTTATTGAAGATGCGCAGGTAGTATGTGCCTCGTGCCAGGAAGCTCAGGTTGCTGTTGGTATACGAGGTTCCTGATGTTTCGGCCGAGAATATAATTTGCCCTATATCATTATAGAAATCAATGTGTGCGCCAGACTCCAGGCCGTTGGAGAATGTAACTGTCAACTGATCTTTTACAGGGTTGGGTGAAACAACGGCACCACCATCGGCTTCGCGTGCAGAAGCTGCTTCGAGCGAATCTTGTGTATACAGCAGTGTGCCATACCCGAGCTGATCGTAGCCGCCACTGTTGGGGCCATAATTTCCACCGCCACCTTCCGGCCGCACCTTCTCTGCAAACTTCTGGCTATAGGGCGCCTTCAGTCCTTTGCGTTGCACATAGTGATTATATACCAGCTCCCATGCGGGGCGCACGTTGCCTCTGCTGCCGGAACCAATCACGGTTTGATTTACATTCAAGCAATTGTTATAGGTAATATAGGGCACATCTTCGCCCAGATTATACTTCGCTACATATTCGGCTCCTTTTAAAAAGCGATTGTCGTCATAGCCATACAGATCATCGCCCTGGTTCCAGGCCATCTCACAAAAAGCGCCCATCAACGCTATACCAAGCACGGTGTGGCCCTGGTCGCGGCCCGCTTCCTGCCATTGGCCCAAACCATCGGAGTGAATATAGTATACCGCATTGGCAATGGCGCCATTACCCGGTCCACTCTTGAAGTATTGAACCGCTTCATTGTAATATTCACGCTTATCGCATAACACACCAATGGCCATGATGGACGCCATGGTGCAGAGATCCCAGTTCGCATAGAAGTGTGTAATACAGCGCTCATGCCTGGTAAGAAAATCGTGATTGATCGGGTAAAATACCGTGAGCATCATATTCTTGAAACGCTCAAAGTCGGCAGACTTCCAGCCGCTATAGGTTCGCATAATTTCAGCTGCATTGGCAAACTCATATCCGGACAGACCCGCGGCCAGCACGCGATCGCCACCTGCTATATATTTCAGTTTAGAAGACCAGGCATTCATAATCTCGATTGATTTTTTTGCATAGGCTTCATCGCCCGATACCTTCCAGCGGATAGCCGTGGCATAGGCTGCAGCAACATCATTAAACAGTATATAGTTATTATCCTGATGAACACCATCAGAGCCCCTGTAAATTGTATCGGGAGCATTGGGAACCCAATTGAGCGAAGCATGCACGTTAGAGGTAAGCTTGTTCCATCCCGCCAGCCACGGTTGTGCATTTGCTTTCACCTTGGTCTGCATTCTTTTAAATGCAGCTTCAGTTTGTAGTAATCCCGGATGTTTGAATGACTGTGCCATCAGGTTTTCGGCATGTAGCATTACAAACGACAGCGTGATGTATAGAATGATTCTTTTCATAGATACTCTTACTCTTAAGATGCAGCAACATCAGTTTGGACACATTGCAGAACTGGAATAACTTTTCATCCCTCACTTGCGGTATAGAGTGTCCGTTGTAGAAGCAAGGTAATCCAACAGCACAGACGAGCTTATTAATTTTCGTTCTTTGAAAAGATAGCGATGGTGAGCTGTGTATTTATGCTGATCAATTGTACGGACGTTTTGCCTGAGGAGATTAATCGGCTGAAAATATGGGGTATGTTTTTGTGTGTTAATATTACATCACTGAGTTTTTATCAGGATTGCAAAAACTCAAGAAGCTTCTACAGAATTTATTTCTGAAAATTTCTCAGTTCAAATAACCGCTATTCTATTTAGAAACCGGATGTTTACTTTAATGTCGGCTGCTTGCCTGGCGATTCGATCCTATATTTCGTATTCTTGTTTAGATCTCTGAAATTATCAAAAAAACGTATTGGCACATGAATAAATTACTGGCTCAAAGTGCGGTAGTAACTGTTGTTCTCCTGCTGCTGCTCGTATCAAGAGCAGGAGCGCAGCATTTTAAATTTTTAAACGATCCTGCCGTAAAAAATTTTTACGATATACAAAAGTCAGAGGGCGCTGCTTTAAAGAAAAAATACGGTAAGCGCCTGAAGCCAGCCACGGCACTGAAAAAGCGTTCGCACAAAGATGAACGTGAAGAGGAGGAAGAAAACGAGAATCCATATATTCACTACAAGCGATGGGAATACTACATGGCACCTCGTGTATATCCCAGTGGCGACATAACCTTGCCCTCTACCACCTATCAGCGCTATAGGGAATATGTGGAGCGCACACCCGAAGTGCAGGCTATGTATTACAATGCTGCCCGCACAACGCAGGCTACAGCCGACACATCGTGGAGCTTTGTTGGTCCTGCCGGATCTATACTTGGCGGGAGAAGTGCCGGGCGAATGAACTTTGTGCGCTTCGATCCATCCAATGCAAATGTTATGTATGCGGGTTCTCCTGCTGGCGGACTCTGGAAATCTTTTGATGGCGGCAAAGTATGGCGTACCAATACCGATTATCTTTCAGTATTAGGCTGCTCAGACCTGGCCATTGATCCCTCTAATTCAAATATACTTTACCTTGCTACTGGCGATTTTGATGGCGGAGATACCAGGAGTATAGGCATTCTTAAATCCACCGATGCCGGATTAACCTGGAATGAAACCGGATTGACCTGGGAGGTAGACTCTTCGCCTAATGTATCGCGTGTGTTGATTAATCCGCAAAATACGCAAGTGCTTCTGGTTTCCTGTAGCGGTGGTATATATCGCTCTGACGATGCAGGAGCCACGTGGACGCAGACGCTTGATTCAGGAGTTTTCTACGACATGGAGTTTAACCCTGCGAACCCGGATATAGTATATGCCTGCAGTGATACATTTTATCGCTCGGCCGATGGCGGAGTTACCTGGACTGCCATAACCAGTAACTTGCCAACAGCCAATGTCAGCCGCACATCTTTGGCGGTTACGGCAGCAAACCCGGCTTATGTATACCTGCTCTATAGTAAAACCAATGGTGATGATTTTAAAGGTATATATCGCTCGGCTGATAATGGATTAACGTTTACATTAAGGGCCAGTACACCGAATATACTCGGCTATGATTTGCAGGCGGGCTCTGGCGGACAATCATGGTATGATCAGGCACTGGCTGTCTCTCCGGTTGATCCGGAGCTCGTGCTCGCAGCCGGTGTTCGTAATTGCCGCTCGAAAGACGGAGGTATCACCTGGGTGGAAGCCACGAAAGATTGTGAAGATGCAGACCTCGAATTGCATTGGGATATACATGGGATTGAGTTTGTTCCGGGTAGCAGCACCCATGCATTTGTTGTATGCGATGGTGGTATATATAAAACTACGACCGCAGGCAATTGCTGGTCTGCCGTTAACCAGGATAATATTTCTGTTCAGCAGATCTATAGGTTTAGTATGGCAAGCGATAATCCGAATATTATGATCGTGGGCCTTCAAGACGGTGCTACCATGGTTCAGCATGCCGGTAACTATAACCAGGTGCTGGGCGGTGATGGTCTCGATTGCTTTATAGATCGCACCAACAGTGATATAATGTATGGCTCGGTTTATTTTGGTGCATATCAAATGTCGGTTGATGGCGGGATTACATTTAAGGATATCGTTACCGGGCTCAGTGGCCAGGCTGGTTGGCTCGCACCCTGGTTGCAAGACCCGATACATGCATCAACGCTCTGGGCGGGTTACTCGCAGGTATTTAAATCGGTGAACCGGGGCTCAAAATGGACGCAGGCCGGAACGATACCCGGTGATGGTGAAATTGTGGGCCTGGTCGTTGCACCATCCAACAATGCAACCGTATATGCCTGCAGGTTCAGTTCTGTGTTTGTAACAACAAACGGTGGCACGCTTTGGGAGGACATTACGGCCGGGCTACCGGTTGATCAGGCTGCTTTAACCAATATAGAAGTAGATGATGCCGATCCACAGCATGTTTGGGTAACATTTTCTGGCTACACGGCCGATGCCAAAGTATACGAATCGAAAAACGGGGGTGCTACCTGGAACAATTACTCTACCGGTTTACCCAATCTTCCTGCAAATTGTATTCGCATTATTCCGGGCGGCACGCTGGATGAAGTCTATGTAGGATGTGATATAGGAGTCTATTACCGGAATAACACCATGTCTTCCTGGACGCCATATTTTAAGGACCTGCCGCATTCGCCTGTAAAGGATATTGAAATCTATAAACCTGGTAAGAAGATTCGTGTTTGTACGTTCGGTCGTGGTATATGGGAGGCACCCTTAAAGTCATCAGCAACTATAACCGGAATAGAAAAGAGCAGTGATATATCATTTCAATGCTATCCCAATCCATTTGTAAAGGAGATCGCTATAAAAGGGACAGGAAAATTTACATACAGGATTTACAATGAAGCCGGAGCCCTGGTTGATGCAGGCATGGCAGAAGGAACCGTTAAAGTAGGAGCCACGCTGGCGCCTGGTATATATATCATTAAAATCGGCCATCAAACCGGAAGCAGCTTTGCAAAAATTTTAAAAGAGTGATCTATAGTATCACATAGGTCCACATGCTTGTCTCATCGTTGTTTCATGCGTACAGCGATGAGACAAGCGTTGTGACGCTTATTTGAAAATATCTGTGTTTTATACCTATCTTAAGGTCACTTTAAGGTTCTATACCCGATTAACGCCCGGATGTACATGATTCGACAATGTGTGTAATGGATTGGCAATCACCCTTGTAATGCTTTTATAACGTAATCTATCTATAATTTTTATCTTAAAATCCTAATTTCTCTACCATGAAAATCACCAAGTATCTCCTCTTGCTGGCAGTAGCATTGTTTGCATTTGCATGCTCGCATGATGACAAAGACAGCTCCTCAAGCCTCGAAAAACAGACCATCAGTCTTAGCTCCCAGTCGCAGGTAATTACAGCACCTTCGGCTATGCAATCATCCTCCGATGACCATGCACAAATGGCGGTAAGCTATATCACCATGGCTAACGCGATGAACACATACCTCGGTTATTTTAAGGCTCCTGAAGGTGCCGTAAAGTCTACAACCGCCATCACCGCTGCCAATGGACGTGTTGCTGCCAGTGGCGATGTAGTGGTATATACCTGGAGCGATGCTAACTCTGATGTGAAAATTGCTTACCAAATCAGCGAGACGTCTGACAGCTATGCATTTGATGTGTTCTTCCAATTTTCCGGCTCATCATCATGGCTGAAGTATTTCCATGCAGAAGAGAAGAAAGACCGCAGCGAAGGCTTCATGAATGTATACGACATTCTCGGAATATACGGTGATAACAAATCGTTGATCATGCTGAAGTATAACTGGAGCCGCAGCGGCGATAACTTTACCTTCAAGTTGACGGATACACAGGATAACTATTACTTTGTTGTTACTGTAAACGAGAAAACAAAAGCTGGAGAAGTTACTTACTATAGCGGCACTATTAAAATCTACGACATGACCTGGGATACAAACGGCAATGGCCACTGGGCATTCTACAATGCTGACGATGGCTCCCTGCTTGAAGAAGGTACCTGGACGGTATAAGGAACATAAAGAAAAAAGTATAACAGAAGTGCTGCCCCCAAGGGTGGCACTTTTGTTTTTATAACGATGCTATACTTTTCACTTTCCTCAATTATGAAATAATCATCATATTTGTTTCCAAAAGAACCTGGATGAAAAGAATTTTACCAACGTTGCTGGTACTGGCAGCGTTTACTAACCTGCAGGCCCAAAAAAATTACAAGATCGGCTTTCGCTTTGCCCCCGATTTCTCTTTTACCAATGTGCATCAGTATAAATACGCTTACCCGGGCGTGAAGCAAAAGGGCATTGGTATACGCATGTCGTTTGGCCCTACGGTTGATTACTTCCTTACCAAAAATATAGCGGCATCTTCGGGTCTTTGGTATACCGTGCGCTCTGTAAACCTGTATATGGGAAGTTTATATAACCGCCCAAATGATCCCAACAGTAAATACTATTCGAAGTCACGATATAACGTAACCTATCTGCAGATTCCTGTTACCGGAAAGATCTATACCAATATCATGGTCAGGAAAATGGCGAAACTATACTTTCAGGGAGGAGGAACGATCGATATCAAGCTGGCCGAGAAGGCTAAAGACACTGGCTTAAGCTACGGCTCTAATAATTATTTATACAATACAGCCAATATACCATCTTATAATAACGATGGCAAAGTGTTCCGCACATTCAACCTCGGCTATTACCTGGGTGTGGGTGTAGAAAAATCATTAGGTAAAAATAAAGCTGTTTTTGCCAGCGTTAGTTTTTCGAAAGGGCTCATCCAGATGTTGCGCCACCTGAACGATCGTGATGATAGTGGTAAACTTAACGACATTTCGAAAACACTTCATGTGCAAACCAGCCAGCTTTCATTTGAAATCGGCATGAAGTTTTTATAGCAATAGATTATAGAGATAGTAAAGAGGAGAAAATAATTTCATGAAGCACGTAGTATTGAACGGACTGGGCCTTTGGCAATTTGATAATTTCAGCAGCGAGAAGTCGGTTAAGCATTTTGTAACCAAACGCAACTCGAATGTAAACGGACAGGAGTTTACGTTAAGCTATTCAAGCTCTCCCGACCGTGCCTTCATTCAACACAACCGCCATCTGTTGGCCCAGGCGATGGGTGTAGCAGAAGCGCATTTATACCTTCCATCGCAAGTACACAAAACAAGAGTTGTGAGGGTAACAAGCAGCACATCGAAAGAAGATCTGATGGAGACAGATGCATTGATTACAAACGAGAAAGGTGTGTGCATCGCGGTAATGTCGGCCGATTGTGTTCCGGTTATAGTATATGATAAGAAGAACAATGCAGTGGCGGCTATTCATGCAGGTTGGCGGGGAACGGTGGCTCATATTGTAGAGAAGACCTTGCAGGAAATGAAGCGTATATTTGGAACCAAAGGCGAAGATATTATAGCGGGCATTGGTCCTTCTGTTTCACAAGACTCGTATGAAGTGGGCGAAGAAGTGGTGCAGGAAGTAACGCGTGCCTTTGGAAGCAACAGCAATCTGCTGATTCCTCAACCGAACAACAAAGCCAAACTCGATCTTTGGAAAGCGAATACTATACTGCTTCGCGAGTTTGGCGTGAAAGATGCAAACATAGAAGTATCTGATCTGTGCACTGTAAAAAATAACGATCAATTCTTCTCCGCCCGTAAGGGCGATGGTGGTCGGTTTGCTGCCGGAATAGTGTTGATATAGGCTATATCTATAGTGTATTTGATTGAAGGTTAACTCGCTTTTTTCTTTTTTGGTTTTTTCGCAGCTTTTGCTTCTTTGTTAAAGGCGAGCGCCAGCGCTATCCAGTAATCAAAATTCTTTTTGGTTTTTATAGCGTCTTCGTGTACAAACACAAAGCCCGTCATGGTGCGGCCGTTGTGCACCATGGCTCTGCAGCCGGGCCGTTCCAGCGCTTCTTCGTAAGCGTCCGGCCCTACGCGGCAGAGCATTTCTTCTTCATTTACACATACGCACATTTTGCCATTCACCATAAAGCACATGCCGCTGAACATTTTCTTTTCTTCTACTTTTTTAATGTCAGCAAGCGCTTCGCGGATGCGGCTTGCCAGCTTTTCATTTACAGCCATAAAACATCTTTTTAATTGAGGTAGGAAGAAGGCGTTATCCCGAAGATACTGTTTTTGTTATTAGGCATTTAAATTACTTTTTCCTTTGTATTTTCGATAGGCAATTAGAAATCAATCTTGCTTTGTCAACTTCCGGCCAGAATGATCAAACTGCTTACGATTGATCATTCACTTTTGGTTAGTTGCTATTAGCATGATTGTGCCAACCGGTGCGAGTTGAGTTTTACGCTGTTTGCTAATCGCTAATCCGAAGGCACACCTTGAAGATTTTTCTCCGAAGGTTTCGCAGGCGAAACCTTCGGAGAAAAATTAAAAAGCTAAAAGCTGTTGTGCTGCCAGCGGCACAACAGCTTTTAGCTTTTCATTTCGCGCGCCTGCACATTTGCTATGAGAGCAAGTTGAAATTGCCGCGCGAGTTTGACCACACTACATCGAAGCACAAAGAATAATGGAATAAAATCAAAACATTAAGATATAAAATGGTTAAATCATACAGAATGAGAAACAT
>NZ_DAIQRQ010000024.1:25341-32967 GCF_036786105.1 Ohtaekwangia sp. | reverse complement strand
GCAGCTTCTGACAGGTAATCGCTAACAATTAACGACCACGTTAAAAACAGATGATCATCAAAAACTATCTTCCTTCCACACGCCTCCAACCTTTCATAAAAGCATTCATGCTTATTGAAAGTCAAGAAGGTATGCAGAATAGAATTTTGCCTGATGCTTCCATCATTATGGCATTCAGCCTGCAGGGTAAGATAAAGTATACCGACAATGCTGCTGCGACCACTATACCTGCTACGGCTATTACCGGGTTGAAACGTTCGTTTCGCGTGGTTACGTATCCGGCCAATGGATCAGTGCTGCTGGTAAAATTTACGGAAGCCGGTGCCACTGCATTCTTTGATGTTCCGCTACATGAGTTCTTCAATGAAACAATAGCTGCAGATGCGTTTATAAAGCAATCCACGATAGATATAGTACATGAGCAACTGGCCGAAGCGAATGATGATCCTAGCCGCATAGCCGTTATAGAACAATTTTTGAAGTCGCAGTATAAAGAACGTCAGTCTGATAAACTTGTGCACGCAGCCTTGCAGCAGATCGTGCACAACCAGGGATCGATACGCATTCAGGAATTACTTTCTTCACTCGACATTAGCCAGGATCCTTTTGAGAAGAGATTCAGAAAAGTGGTTGGTGCTTCTCCCAAGCAATATGCAGAGATTGTGCGATTGCGTTCATTGATTGCGCATCAACCAAAAGCATCCAGTCTTACCGACCTGGCACTTTCATTCGGCTATTTTGATCAGGCACATTTTATTAAAAGTTTCAAATCGTTTACAGGGCAGTCACCTAAACAATTCTTCCAGTCTGAATTTTGGTAAAATATATAGTGCATTTGGCAGGACTTACTGATCGCGTAAACTCCTGGCAGGATTCGCCATCGCTGCGCGAATGGATTGCCCGGCAATGGTTAGCAACGTTGCCGCCAGCACAATGACACCAGGTAGTATAATCATCCACCATTGTATTGTGATTTTATAGGCAAATTCCTGTAGCCAGGTATACATCAGGTAATACGCGAGCGGAAAGGCAAATACGCAGCTAAAGGCAATAAGCTTTACATAGCTGGAAGAAAGCATAACGAGTATATTCCATACCGATGCACCCAATACCTTGCGAACGCCAATCTCTTTCGTTCGCTTTACCATCGCCAGCGATGCCATACCAAACAAACCGAGACTCGCTACCGTAATGGAAATAACACTGAAGAGATTCAACAACCTTCCGAACAATTCATCCGAGCGGTATTGCTCTTCAAAGAAGCGATCCATGAAGTAGTATATAAATTGATCGTTGGGATAATGTTTATGCCAGATCTTTTCAAGTGCTTCCAGGTAATCGCCTTGTCGTGATTGTACCTGGAATGAATAGTAACCATACTCGTGCGGATGGTGATAATAGAAGATGATAGGATCAACCGGTTTGCGCAGCGATTCGTGGTGGTAATCTTTCCAGATACCAACGATGGTAACGGGTTTATGTTCGCTGGTAAGAATGGATGTGTTAACAGCATCGGCCGGATTGGCATAGCCCAGCGCACGCGCTGCAGTTTCATTGATGATACAGGTGTTGCCAAATTCCCTGTCACGAAAATTACGCCCGCCCGTTAAGATCATGCCGAATGTTTCCTGGTAGCCTTCATCGATCCACATGATCCGGAACGATTGTTTCTTTTCATTCTTTGATCCAACCGCGTGAACATCTTCATCGTGGTAGCGAATTTCTTCTCCGGGTATATTCATGGAAGCTGTACCGGCTGTGAACGCTGCCAGTTGTAAAACGTCCTCACGGAATGAAGTATACCTTGAATAACGCAGCGAATCAGAGTTGGTGGAGGCTGGTGCACGCAAACTTATCGTGGCGCTTGCATTAAATCCCGAATCGAATTGTTGCATGAAGGCAATCTGCCGTCCGGCTATAATGGTAACACCAACAATCGCAACTGCAAGGAATAACTGAAACATCATAAGCCCCTGATGAAGTAGACCGGCTCTTCCTTTGCCGCTGCCAAGTTTGTTCTTGAGAATGAGCGCAGGTTTTAGCCTGGACATAAAGTGTGCCGGGTAGAATGCAATGAGCGTTGTGCCCGCTACAAACGCGAACAGGTATAGCAACCACGTAATGGTACTTGTAGGAGAGAAGGTAACATGCGTGAACAGTATATCTGACAGCGGCCCGGTAAAGAGAATATATAGTCCCAAGCCCAACAGAAATGTAGTAAAGGAAAGTATACCGGCCTCCAGTATAAATTGACCGCTGATGGCTGTGCGTGATGCTCCAAAAACTTTTCGAACACCAATCTCGTCTGCGCGTTCAATGGAACGGGCCAGTGAAAGATTGATGTAGTTGATCCAGGCTGCTACAAGTATAAACACAGCCAGTGATAGTAAGGCATAGAGCAGTGTTTTGCTGGTAGATGGTTTTACTTCTCCCGATAATCCGGGCAAAGTATGCAACGATTCGTACGGACGTAACTCGTAACGTCCGGTGTGGCCGCGTTTCTCCAGGGTAGTAATGTGCTCTTTCGCCATGCGTGATAGTGCTTGGTTGATTGCTGCTATATCGGCTACATGATCGCGGAGTTTCACAAAGGTAAATGTCCACGGAGCGTTGAAGTCACCATCTTTGGATACCCATCCATAGAATGGCATGGTAGACCATGAAAGCAGAAAGTCAAAGTCCATTGAACTATTCTTCGGAACGTCTTCAAACACTCCCGTTACTGTAAAGGGAAGGTGCTCATTAAAATACAGTGTCTTGCCTACCGGTTCTTCATCGCCAAAATATACTTTTGCCTGCGACTTTGAGATCATTACCGAGTTGGGTGGCGTAAGCGCTTTATCAGGCGATCCGCTGATAATCTTCAGATCAAATACTTTAAAGAAAGAACTATCGGCAAACAACATATTCTGGTCAACCAGGCGCACGTCTTCAGTAAAAACAAATGCTTTCTCATTATATACCCGGGCTACCGCTTCTATCTGCGGCACATAGCTGGCTGCCAGCAATGCTGTACGATCATGGGTGCGGGCGCTCTGAAGCACCGGCAAGCCTTGTTGATATTCATAATAGTCGATGCGGTATATCTTGTCGCCACCCGGATAGAATTTGTCGTAGCTGAACTGGTATTTTACATAACTGATCAGTGCCAGAAAAACAGCAATGCTTACCGAAAGCCCGATAACATTGATGATGGTGAAGAGTTTATTCCGGCGAAGATTACGGATAGCCGTATTCCAATAGTGCTTCAACATAGGTGATGTCGTAAGGTCAGAAAGTAATATTAATAATTTACAGCAAATATTCATCCGGCACACAAGCACGAATGCACTTCTTCACTGTATATTTTCGTCTCCGTGTTCGGACGACCGCGTTGTGATTCCGGACGCTTTGTATCGTATTCGCTTAATACGGTTGACCGTCACCGGCTTGCGTCTTATTACTTTCATTGATAAATGTTCTCACGGGCGTCCTGCCTGAATTAATGTCGGAATCCGCCCCATAAAATGTCGCTTTTACACAACGCAGTGCTTCAATGCCTGCTATACCTTTACATCATCAAACAAAACTACTAAGTGGGTATGAAAAAAGGAGCCGAAAAAGTTACCACCGTAGATCAGTACATGGCTACTGTACCGGAAACTGTATTGCCGGCGGTAGAAAAACTTCGCCAGGCCATAAGGTCTGCCGCACCCAAAGCAGAGGAAGTGATCAGCTACCAGATACCGGCCTATAAATACAACGGTATGTTGGTCGGGTTTGGCGTAGCACAAAATCACATCGGCTTTTATGTAATGAGTAAATCCATCCTGGATTCTTTTGCGAAAGAAGTTCAGAAATATAGTGTTGCCACGGGCACCATACGCTTCCCGATGGATGAGCCAATTCCTGTAGCGCTGGTAAAGAAGATCGTAAAAGCACGTATCGATGAGAATGCTGCGATTAAAGCAAGCAAGGCGAAGAAATGAACAGTATTAAATAAATACCGTAACTAACTATAACTAATATAAAGATTATGGAAACGATTAAAATTGAAGCAACCCAAACACCATCTCATGCAGCACTTTGGACAGGCCGCATCATCAGCGCATTGTGTATACTCTTCCTGTTGGCCGATGGCATCATGAAGATCTTTCGTGAAGCTCACCACGTGCAAGGAACAACGCAGCTCGGTTTTTCCGAGAGCTTTGTACAGCCATTGGGCATCACCCTCACTCTCTGCACCATTCTCTATACAATTCCACGCACAGCTATACTCGGTGCGATTCTGTTAACAGGCTACCTGGGAGGTGCCACTGCTACAATGGTGCATGCACACCAGCCCTTGTATTTCCCTCTTATATTCGGTGTGCTCGTCTGGGCCGGACTATATTTTCGTGATAGCAAACTCCGTACATTGATACCCCTGCGCAAAGATTAGTGTCAGTATATATCAAATAAGAAGCAGGAAGTGATTACTCGCTTTCTGCTTTTTTGTTTGTTATAAGTCCGAAAAACCGGAAGGCAGAAAGTCTGGAAGTCCGCTGGCATTTTCTGGTGTAACGCTGCGTCTCCTTCGTGATCCTGTGTAACATTGGTTTTATTATAAGTTCGGCAACCATGCTATATCTTCCAGCGCACGTACCAGTCCTTCCCCGCCCGCCTAAGGTTCACAATTGAAACAACGCATCCATGGGTACACGGTCCGAAGATTGCATTGAATCCCATGATTGGGATGAAGCCGGATGTTAGAAGAGTCGGGAAGTCCGGAGGACGGAACGTCCGAAAGAAAAATAGCAGCAGCACGTACAGCCTAACTTCAATTCATACTTTTCTTGTGGCCAGTAGCCAGGAACTGGCAGCTATAAAAAATACCGAACAAGAAACACCGATCAACGAATGTTGAAGTACAAAGTCACACCCAATTTCACTCACACCTCCAGCAGGTGGCAGCCAACAACCTGCGGCTATTAATGAACAGCAAAAAAATGTTCTTCTGAAAAAAAAATTTTCATTGGGAAAATCGCTGCGAAGTGATAGTCTATGATCTCCATCATGAAGTGTCTGACAAGCCATCGCGGTGATTGCTAAACATTGTTTCTCCAATGAAAAATCAGTTCTTCATCCTTGTTTTCATTGGGAAAATCACGTTTTTCATTGGGAAAACGCAGTTGTAGCAATACTTTCGCAGGTGTATTCCATTGGGCGATGCGTAGTTTTCTCCAATGAAAAGAGAGTAGTTTCTCCTGCTAAAACGCGGCAAAGTCCTGTCGATATTGACTTTGTTAAAGTCTCGCGTTTCGAAAAGTAAAAGGGTGCTGTTGGAGTAACGATAAAAGTTTTATTACTTTAGTGCTTATATAAGAATGTATCATCTAAAAAATTCGAAACGCTATGGCAAAAACAGCGAAGAAGAAAACTGCTAAGAAAGCAGCAAAGAAGTCGGCACCTAAGAAGGCCGCAAAGAAAACAGCCAAGAAGGCTACAGCAAAAAAGTCGCCCGCTAAGAAGCGGAAACCTAATGCAGCTTTCATGGCACCTCTTACTCCCAGCGCTACACTCGCTGCAGTGATTGGCACGAAAGCATTGCCAAGAACTGAGATCGTGAAAAAGATCTGGGATTATATCAAAAAGAACAATCTCCAGGACAAGAAGAACAAGCGCATGATCAATGGAGATGAGAAACTTAAAGCAGTGTTTGGCGGAAAGAGCCAGATTTCAATGTTCGATCTTGCAAAGATCGTAAGCAAACACGTGAAGTAATCCACTGCTTGCAAAACATGCTTTGAAAAGCCTTGCACCATGTGCAGGGCTTTTTCATTTATAGCCTCATGGTATAACTAAAATATAAAACCACCATTGACACCAATGAGTGGCTGGAAAGAACGGATCGCATCGTGACTTAGCGATCCACGGATGTTAGTCTCTACATACACACCCCCGATGTATAGATCAATTGTGATCCGGTTAGCAATTACCCATTGCCAGCCGATATCCAATCCTCCACCTACCTGCGATATGTGTGCACTGTAATGTTGATTGGTGTCGGTAACTTTGTAGTCAGAGTAGATGGCAAATGGTTGTGCATAATATCCTGCCGGAGGTTGCCGGTTCTTGTTCAGGTAATAGCGCAGTCCTGGCTGAAACGATGCACCTCTGAAATCAAATTCTTCATAAGAGAAAATATCATACTCTGCCGTAAGCACCAGACTGCGCGGAGCGGTTTGGGCAAGACGTTCGTAGGTAACATTGAAGTATCCGCCGAGCACACCGAGCACATCGCTCTTGATAATGTTTCGCTTTCGGTTCATTATGAGGCTGTCTGCTTCGCGAAGTCGTTGCCTGTATTTATCGCGATACTCATCGGTTCGCGATTGCGCTGCTACTGGTGAAGTATAGCAGCTTGCACAGATAACTATAATAAATGACAAAGCTTGTAATGACTTTACAGCAGCACGAGCAGGAATGGCAGACATGGCTAGCAGGGGTTTACTACCGGAATGCAATATAAGGTAATTCGGCTAATGTACCGGAGTGACAGATACACCTGCCCGTATACGAAGAGAACCTGGCTATTGTTGTTGATGTCCGCCATATTAATAAAAACTATAACACTGTTTACTGGGAAATAACCATGGGGCTTTTGGAAACTATATACGGTTGTTGGGAAAACCGAATTGGTTGAAGATGATATTACAGGCAGATTTGAATCGCGTTATTTTTCAGAACGGCATCACAACAAAGTATGGGCTTCTGGTTTCAAAGACGGATCAACATCGGCAAAGGCCTTGGCATCAATGTCAATAACGCAGGTGTGTCAACCAGCTACCGGGGGCGATATGGTTCTATTGGCACACGTGGGTTTACTCTTAAAACCGGTATTCCCGGTCTTCGCTATCGCGGAAGCTCAAAAAATGCACTTCCTGTTATGCTGATATTTGGTATTGCAGTGATTGCTGTTTTGATTGTATACAATGTTGTTCGACTGATAGTCTTTCTGGTAAGCAAAGCCTATTATGCAATCAAGCGTCTATAGTATAGTGAAAGTGTATTCCGGAATTCAACCCATTAGCTAAAAATATACTGTTACCTATAAATGTATTTGTATGAAAAACAAACTATCGTTCAGCTCTTTTTATTCCCAGCAATCATTATTGAATAATACAATATATATACTGATGATGGTATATATGCTGGCAGCCTGCAACAATCGTGAAAGAGCCCAGGCAGAACAAAAGCAACGCGAAGATTCCATTCGCATCGCAACCGAGAATGCTGTGCGGCAACGGTTAGACAGAATACAACAGCTTAAAGATTCGCTAACCAGTGTTGAAGCAGAACACGATGGATTCAGCAACCGTCTTATAATCTTTAAGGCCGACCTGGAAGCAGCCCAAGATAAGCTCGGCACAATCAGGCAATATCAACTGCTGCGCACACCTAATGAACGCGAAGAGCAGATACGGAATCAGACTATTGTTATTGAACAAATTGAGCAAGAGGTAGAAGCTATATCTGCGAAGATTAACCTCTGCGAGGAAGCAGCCCGGAATATTCGTGCCGAGTTAATCAAGTTACAGTAGAGGGAGACTTAGCTTTAATTACTTACCCACAAGTAACACCGTTCAACGCATATATATTAATGTG
>NZ_DAIQRQ010000024.1:0-25241 GCF_036786105.1 Ohtaekwangia sp. | reverse complement strand
TAGCTTTAATTACTTACCCACAAGTAACACCGTTCAACGCATATATATTAATGTGTTGAATGGTGTTACAGATGTGGTTACAGAGATAACTTACTTGCCGTTATAGGCATCTTGCATCGTTTGGATGTCGAGCTTTACCATTTTCATAACGGCAGCCATCACGCGATCTGATTTTGTGTGGTCTTTGTCGGTCATCCATTCGCCTAATTTCGCAGGCACCACTTGCCACGACAGCCCGTATTTATCTTTCAGCCAGCCGCATTGCTGTTGTGAGCCACCGGCAGAAAGTTTATCCCAATAGTAGTCCAGTTCCTGCTGTGTTTCGCAGGCAATCGAGAGCGATATAGCTTCGGTGAATTTAAAATGTGGCCCGCCATTAAGCGCCATAAACTCCTGGCCATTCAATTGAAACGTTACCACCAGTGCCGTACCTTTTGGTAAAGGGGCACCTTCACCATAATAAGATGTGCTGATAATTTTAGAATCTTTGAAGACAGAAGTATAGAACTTCGCAGCTTCTTCCGCTTCATTGTTGAACCAGAGAAATGTGGTGATCTTTTGCATATAGTCTTGTATTTAGTTGTTTTGTTTTCTTTACAAGACAAAATTACCTGGCAAAAACCATCTCATGGGGGTGTGATTATGACAATGTGAAGGGGAGAGCGCGTAAGGTAGCTACTGGTTGCGAGCTGCGAGCCGCTGGCTGTGTGGGGGTGAGATTGGGTGTGCCAGCCTCGCATACTATATTTCTTTCAGACTTTCTTCCGTGCAATTCTGTGACATACAGCGTCACACTCACACCGCTAGCAGCTGGAATCTAGCGGCTCGTAGCTATTTCATTGTGCAAGTGTTCTAAACTCAAATGGCACATCCACCTGTTCGGAATATTCCTTGCCGGCATCAAGGATTTCTTCGTCATCGTCTTCAGCGTACCATACGATACGGATGCCGTTGATGTTTTTGAGAAACTGCAGAAGGTCGAGTATTACCTTGGATGAAGCGGTATTGAAGTAATCAAGTTTAAACGTAAATTCGGTGGTGGCATTCGGCTCGTTGGCGTACGCCTTCAGCCATTTAAAAACAGGATCATAGAATGCCAGCGCATCTTCCGGCAGCGAACGCCCTGATAATTCAAAAACTCCATCTGCTTTATTCAGTGTTACAGAAGGAGTATCGTCAGTTCCGGTAATTTGTAAAATATCCATAAGCTTCCTGTAGCATTACAAGTATTGAACAAGCCGCGAAGCTTAAACAATCCCGTTTCGAAAAAAATCTTTCAGCTATAAACGGATGAATGCATAATTTATTTGCTGATAACCTGTTGGTTGGACGAATAAAGTTTCTGTAAGTTGTAAGAGTCGGGAAGACGGAAAAGTTGGAAAGTCAGATGTCCGAAAGATTAATGTCAGAAACGTTCAGAAAAAATATACTTATGCGAAGCGGCCACAGTTAATCTCACTCCCCAAATCTCTGGCAGCTCGTAGCCGGAAGCCGGCAACTAGTTACAAGTCGTGCAGCTGATCGGTTCTTCTTCTTTCCTGCGCGTTTCGTAGTACACCCCTGGCCTGCCGTTTACTTTGTCGCCCAGCAGGCACCCTTTTACTTGCCTGCGATTTATTACGAAAGCTGTATCGATGCCGTTGAGGGTATATTTCACGTTGATGAGACTGTCAGACGAGCAATAGCCGTTGAGCAGCTTCATTGGCTTCTTAGGGTCTTGTGCTCCGGCCGGTACGGTATAGGTTTCGTGCACTTCGCCTCCATCGAGGTCGAGCACCATCTTCGAGTCGGTCGATACCGACATCACATTAAAATATACCGGATGCTCGCAGCGGTTACAACCCGCCATGCCGAAAGCCAGCGAAATGAAAGCGATGCTTAATGTGTATATGGATGCGTGTGCGGTAAAGCGTTTCATAGTTCAGAATAGTATCTCTGCATTTGTGCGCCAAATTAAAGCGAAAAGCTGAAAGTGAAAAATAGTGCTGGTGACACTTTGTGTCATTGGATTTGATTTGTTTCCCACAGAAATCACAGAATTTCACAGAAGCTTTTGCTGCATTTAATCTGTGTATATCTGTGGGTTCTGTGGGAGATTTCATTGCATTTTTGTCTGTGAAATCTTTAGGAGAAAGCCATCCAAGTGATGAGGGTGATCATCAAACTATATCCTATACCAACCAACGTGAAATACTGGAAGCGCTAAGTCTGATATCGGCAGATGTTAATACCTCTGCGTTTCTGGGGGAGTTGTTTTTTGAGTTTCTGGCGAGCGAAGTGCGTACTACAACGCCTTCTGAAGATCGTTTAAAACTCTATATCAATACCCGGCATGAAATACATGAGCTTTATGCCATAGCACCGGCGGCCAAAGTGTTGCAGGTAAAGGCGCGAAGAAAGTAATGTCACAGATTTTTGAGTGAGATACATTCGTCAACTAAAATTTGATTTCAACAACCGCTGCCGGTTCAGGGATTTATACCTTGAGATTTAATCCGATCAGTCTCAGAGTAACGTGCATTGATAATTGTGAACGTTGCTCTTAGCAGGAAATCTGAGCAGCAGACCGACAGCATTATCCTTAAAATACAGTATCTTTCAGGAAGTTATTTGACATTTGAGTATCATTTATGCCTTTAATCGACCGTTAAGCACTTTTTTGAAGTAATCTTTGTACTATTAATACATCTTTAGTAATATACTAAGCTGCACTTTTTAAAATTAATCCGCGAGTTCTCCTACAAATGCTAAAAACAATACTGCTGGTTGATGATGACCAGGACGATGCTGAACTTTTTTGTGAAGCTTTAAAGGAAGTAAGCCCATCAGCAACTTGCCGCTGGGAGAATGATGGTATTAATCTAATCCGGAAGATCGAATCAAATACAATTGATAGCCCTGATCTTATTTTTCTTGATATCAACATGCCGCAGATGAATGGCTGGGAGGTGCTTGATTACCTGAAAAAGCACGAACGGCTTACCGACACGCCCATCATCATGTTTTCTACAACCTCATCCATCTACGATGGCCGCAAGGCGCTAAATAAAGGCGCTATCTGTTTCTATGAGAAGCCAACCAGTTTTTTTGATCTGAAAGATTTCCTTCGTTCTATCTCCGAACAGAATGTTAATCACGCCACTCTGCAGCAGGCTATAAAGAGTGCGGCTCGTAACAAAAAGCACAAGATCTTTATTGATCTTTAATTCGCAGTTAGCGGCATTTGGCTGGCATGGTAATTTACATTAGAATTTGTTTAGGCTTTATCGGTTTTTATCGGGAAACCCGCACGGTTTATAGCACAAGAAATCTTTGTTAAATCTGATGTGAGGAAAAAATGCCATGATAATACGTTTTGTTAATTTTCATATATGAAGAAGTTTCGATGCCAGTGAAAAATTCTACCCCTCCATTCCAAATGAGCGAAGATCGATTTGACCTGATGATCGCCGAAGTGGATGATTATGCCATTATGTATTTGGATAAGACCGGTATAATATCGACATGGAACAAGGGTGCAGAAAAGATAAAAGGCTATAGGACCGATGAAATTTTAGGAAAAAGTTTCCGCATTTTTTATAGCGAAGAAGATCGCAGGGCAAATCTGCCGGAACAACTTCTGGAGCAGGCGCGTAGGCAGGGAAAAGCCGTGCACGAGGGCTGGCGTATAAAGAAAGACGGCACCCGCTTCTGGGGTAGCACTACAATCACCGCGATTCATGCGGGTAGTGACGAGGTAACGGGTTTTATAAAAATGACCCGCGATCTTACTGAAAAGAAAATTATGGATGATAAACTCAGCAATTACCTTGCTGAACAAAAGATAGCGCAAGACAGACTTAGTGCTATAGCTGAGGAATTGCGCCAGGCAAACGAAGCACTGAAGAAAAGTGAAGAGCGCTATCACCGGATGATTGCCGAAGTTCAAGACTATGCTATATTATTACTCGACACACACGGTATAATTCAGAACTGGAACACAGGTGCAGAGTATATTAAAGGATACAAAGAACACGAGATTGTTGGCAAGAGCTTTAAAGTATTTTATACCAAAGAAGATGTAGCAGGCGGACTGCCCGATTTTCTGCTGGAGGAAGCGGCACATAGTGGCAAAGCGTTGCATGAAGGTTGGCGTGTACGTAAAGATGGATCAAAATTTTGGGGAAGCATCGTTATTACTGCGCTTCACGACAGTGATGGAAATATTATAGGCTATTCGAAAGTTACGCGTGACCTTACGGAAAAGAAAAAAGCAGACGACAGACTGAAACGATATGCTGTTGAACTGGAAAGAAAAAATATTGAGCTGCAGCGACTGAATAGTGAGCTGTCGTCTTATGCTTATGTGGTAAGCCACGATCTGAAGGAACCTATACGAAAAATACAAGTGTTTGCCGGTCGCCAGCGCGAATCCAACCGGTCGATAGAACAGTTACAAGAGTACTCTGAAAAAATTACCACCAGCGCAGCACGCATGCAAAAGCTGATGGAAGACTTGCTGGCATACTCGCAACTTGAGCAGGATGCTGAACTTGTAGCGCCTGTTGATCTCAATAAAATTATTCAGGGTGTATTGAGCGATCTGGAGCTTGCAATACAAGACAAGAAAGCAGCGGTACACGCCAATAGCTTACCGGTTGTTACCGGTATAGCGTTTCAGTTGTCGCAGTTATTCAATAACCTGATCTCTAATGCCCTTAAGTTCTCCAAGCCCGATGAGCCTCCGGTGATTCGGCTCTCATGCAGGCAAATTCTTCCGAGTGCTCCTGAGGTTGAGAACATCGGTGGCATCCATAAAGCAATGGCATATTACGAAATATCGGTTGCCGATAATGGTATTGGTTTCGATGAGCAATACACCAAAAAGATATTCGAAGTATTTCACCGGCTCGACAAGAGTACACCCAATAGCTCTGGTATCGGGCTCGCCATTGTAAAGCGCATCATGACAAACCATCAGGGGTATGTTACCGCAAGCAGCATACCCGGTGAAGGATCGGTGTTTAAGCTATATTTTCCGATATAGTTTGTCGGTTCGCCTATGTTTCGTGTATATGCCTGGCAAAGTATGTGCTATAAACAGTCGTGGCGTTTATAGTGCACTTTTGTGATGAAGTGAATAAGCTCTACCAGGTATGTTTTTTGTAAATGATCGGTAAAGATATAGTCTGATTTCTTTTCCTTTTTTATTTTCTTCAGGATATCGACAAGCTCCTGTTCCTGCTTGTCGCTTAACGCATACGTGCAATCTATTTTACCGGAAATATATAGCGACCGGAGATGTTCCTGTGTTTTTTCCGGAAGCGAATGTGAGCTGAATTGATAGGAGATCGCAGCGCTTGCCTTATCGGAAGAATGGCTGATGAAAAAACGATCCTCTGTTTTCTTTAATGTAAGCATGGCGATACGATCTTCTTGCAATGTCGCTATAGCATCTTTGTTAGTAAGGTTAGTTTGCGTAATTACCCACGGTAAGCCGAAGGTGTAAGATTGGTATGTTTTTTAAAGAAGTGATTGAAATGCGCAGGCTCTTCAAAGCCGAGACAGTAGCTGATCTCCGCTATATTCCAGTTGGTATGTTTCAGCAATACTTTTGCTTCGCTGGTAATGCGGTCGAAGATGTGATCGCTTGTGGTTTTACCAGTTGTTAGCCGGATGGCACGGTTCAAGTGGTTAACGTGTACCGAAAGCTGCTCTGCAAAATCGCGGGCAGAGCGCAGTGTAAATCGTTGTGTAGGCGATTCGATTGGAAACTGCCGTTCCAGTAATTCAGCAAACACAGCGGTTATACGTGCATTGGCATCGGTGTGATGATAAAGTGTTTCACTGGGTTGTATCTTGATGGCATAGTGAATGATCTCCATAATATAATTCCGCAGCAGATCATACTTATATACATAGTCAGAGCCGATCTCTTCCAGCATCTTTTCAAAAACACTGCTCACATATTTATCCTGTGTTTTGTTTAGAATAAAGCTTGGCTTGTTACCCGGTATAAACATGGGCAACGCGCTGATGCCGCCACGCAATCGCTCCGTAAAGAAGGCTTCTTTAAATATAGCGAAGTAGCCGGTAGGGTCAGGCGTATGTTGTTCAAACGTATAGGGTACGTGCGGATTGAAGAAGATAAGCGAAGTACCTGCTACCTCAAGGCTCTTGTCGGCATAGTGGTATATATGTTTACCCCGGATAAGCACCACCTTGTAAAAATCACGCCTGCTATATTTGGGTGCTTCCTTGTTGGGCCCTATGCAATCCTCCATGCGGAACACGTTGAAGTGTCCAATATCCTGACGCAGGTTCTCCGGCATCCAGTTAAACTTCTGCCGGTAAAAATCTTCTAGTGTTTCTGTTTTAACCATAGTGTTATACTAAATGCAGGTTATTACGTTTTCAGTTCCCTTTACACAACTTTTTTTGCGTGAAGAGTTGTACATCCTGCAAAAGTAGCCGCCAAGCCGCTCTGACACTTATAACAATCAAATCAATACTTGTAAAATTCAAACAATTGGCCTGTTGGTTACTGGCTTCTGGCTTCTGGCTGCTGGAAGTGTGAGTAAGGATAGGGTGTGTTGAATGCGCACAATGTATTCTCCATCTTTTCGGACTTTCCGACTTTATTCCGTGTCAATTTGCAGAGACTTTTTAGTTCATGACCTGTGATATTCTGTGATTTCTGTGGGAAATAAATCTATATTGTTATTTCAGCAAAATCGCAGAGCGTAATGTGCGGAAGATGGCGAAGTGTTTAAACAAGGAAAATTAATATGCTGAAAGCGCAGCTCCAAGGCATCTGAATACACAGAAGGTACGTTAGTATACATGCTTCTTGCTGTACAATTTAGTATTCACCAAAACTAATGTAACATGGAAACAAAAGAATTGAACATGCCAACGAAAGAGATTGCCAAACGATTGACTTCGTATTGTCGCAAAGCCGACTGGGGAGGCGCTCATAGAGAATTGTATGCTGACAATGCTGTGAGTATTGAACCCTATGAAACACCAGAATTTGCGAAAGAAACGCGTGGTTTAAATGCGATCGAAGAAAAAGGACGCAAGTTCGAAAGCATGGTGGAGCAGGTACACGGCATTGAAGTATCAGAACCACTGATTGCCGGCAATACCATTGCATTTACCATGGCGATGGATATTACCATGAAAGGGCAGGGCCGCATGAGCATGCCTGAGCTATGTGTATACCAGGTAAAAGATGGTAAGATAGCGCGCGAGGAATTTTTTGTTTAGCATTGCAGACGCATAGCAAAAGAAGAGGCTGCCACAGGGCAACCTCTTCTTTTTTTTATATAACTTTTCCCTAATAGCAGTTATTGATGCCTCGTTCTATTGAAATCAATTAAAAAGCCATTCATATTTGGCACTTAAATTTTAACCCATATATAGTATGTATTATCAACTCTCTAAGGTAGCTCACTTCATCGGCCTTACTATGCTTGTCGGAACAACGGTAGTAGATTTTTTCATCGCCAAACAATTCTGGAAGATGCTTGCTATAGACCGCTCGAAAAGCATAGCTATTCAGGATGTAGTATCAAAGTTCGGAATCCTGTTTGCCATAGGCGGTTCCACTATTATTATTTCAGGAGTTATTATGTTAGGTGTTACACATTGGAGTTTCACGGAGCAGATATGGTTTCAGATAAAGTTTATGCTCGCGATTATGATTATACTCAATGGCAACTTGTATGGAAAACGGCAAAGTAATACACTTCGAAAAATTCTGCAGGAAGCACCAAGCGCACAGGCTGAAACGGAGTTGATAAACATCAAGCGAAATCTGTCTGTTTATTATCTCTCCCAGATGGTGCTGTTTGTTACCATCTTTACATTAAGTGTTTTTAAATTCAATTAATTGACTGTCGATACTAATCTTCAATACAGAAAGCCCGGTAAAAGCCGGGCTTTTGCTTTTCTATTGATAAAGAGGGTATAGTTGCCTCAGAGCCCTATCGTGATTGTCGAAGAATTACACCCTGCCATGTGGAGAAATTCACCGCCTGTCTAAAAAAATAAATAGCGATTTAACTTTGACGCCTTTCCGGAATCTAACAGGTATAACAAAACCAAAATGATTATGAAAAAGAGTTTCGTGTTCGTAGTTGTGATGATGGCAAGTACAATCATTTTTGCACAACGCCCTGGCCATGCGCCTCATAAGCACGGTGATGGCAACCTGGAAAAGATGAAATCCGAATTATCGCTTGACGATAAGCAGTATGCAACGATTAAAGATATTAACCAAAAATACTTTACACGCTCTGCGGAGTTGCGAAAGGATTCCATGCAAACACGCGAGAAAAAATTTGTTGCACTGAAAACACTTCGCCAGGAGAAGGATAAGGAGATCAAAGCTGTGCTTACGCCCGAACAAAAAGCAAAGTGGGATAACTACAAAGCAGATCAGGCAGCGAAGCACAAAGAAGAGCGCAGTAAAGCAATGGAGAAGCGCTCGCAAAAAATGAAGACCGCACTATCGCTTTCAGATGATCAGTTTGCAAAAGTACAGGCGGAGAATAAAGCATTTGGCGAGAAGATGCAGGCGTTGAGGAAAAGCAATGAAACTTCTGCCAATCGCGATAGCAGCAAATTCAAAGCACTCATGGCAGAGCATGATGCAAATCTAAAAGCGATCATGACTCCGGAGCAGTATCAAAAATGGTTGACCATGAAAGCGGAGAAACAAAAGAAGCATGAAGGCATACCCGGCAATCACAAGAAGTAACAGCTGCCTATAAATTGAGAAAGCGTTACCAGCCAAGGTAGCGCTTTCTTTTTTTAATAGAACGTTAACGGATTGATAGCTATGAAATGTAACGGCTTGATGATTGAATGATAATTTTTTATCTTCCGTAATTCCTATCCTGTATCCACACGGCGCTAAGGTGCCATGCTACCCGTTGTCAATAGTTGTAACCAATCGCCAACCTAACTCTATACTATGCCTGCACTTTTACGATCTGGCCGTATAATTTTCGGAATCGGATTTATAGGACTTAGCATTCTTTGCATTCTATCCAAAGACTTCATCGTAGGCCGTCCGCCTGCATGGCCCGCGACTTTTACCATGAGCGTGTCGTTAGGGTATATCACTGCAGTGTTGCTGGTGCTGGCAGCAATGGCCATTATAGCAATTGAACAGAAAGGTGCAGCAGCCTCATTGCTTATCGCACTCCTCATTCTTGTGTTGTCGGTGCCGCGGCACATGGTGCAATTCATGAACGATTGGTCCAACGCTTACAAAACGTTGGCGTTGCTGGGTGGTACGTTGATTATGGCGGGTTCATTTTTAAAAGATAATGCTGTTGTTGTTCCCGGATGGCCTGTACATGAACCGTTGCGTAAAACCATGGTTACCACAGGATGCTTGCTGGTAGCGGTATTTTTTATTTCAAGCGGATATGCACATTTCAAATTTGCCGACTTTATAGAGAACTTTATACCGGCTTATATACCCTTTCGCGCCTTCTGGACTTACTTTACCGGTATATGCCTCATCGCCGGTGGCATTGGTATAGTAATACCGGCTACGCGAAGGCCTGCCGCGATGCTTTCCGGCTTCATGGTGCTGGGCTGGTTTCTACTTCTGCATATACCACGCTTTATTGCCAACACGAAAGATGCCAGCGACCGGCTGGGATTATGCGAGTCATTTATTTTCGTAGGTATATTCTTTGTACTGTCCGCCATCAGCGTCCGCCACGAGCGATAACGAACAGCGATTTCATAGCGGGTTTACGGGCAGATGCAAAATTTAAAGCGGCAGCTGCCTGTATAATGTTGGAATGGTGGTTGCAGAGGGCAAGAGTATCAACCATTTTATGGTGCGTCCGTTAACGACTCACAATAATTAATGTTCCTATGAAAAAGATTGATATTCTGAATTTCATTACCAACTTCCGTCAGGCTCCCAACGATATTAAAACGTATGCGCAGCTGGTAACACATTTAGGAGAGGCCAATGAACCCACGCTTAAGCAAATGCTGCAAGAGCTTCAGCAATCGCGCGTTGTGCGTGAGGTAGAAGCCAATGGTGAAAAAGGCTACCAGGTAATGGCGAGGTAGTTTACTACTACAGTACCAGTTGCGTGAAGAGATGATTCAGCATGTCTTCTGCATTCTCGCATAACCCCGGATGAACTTTTGATGTTTGAAGTACCGTGCTGCGCGTGGCGGTAAGCCAGCGAAAACGTTCGGCCATAGAGAGCTTACCGATCGGTCCGCCATCGGCACCGCCCCGGCAGATGCGTTCAAACGATGAGATATAGCCTTGCAACTCTTCCAGGTCTGTCTTCTTGCACAGTGCACGCAGCCTTTCTTCATTTACGTTGAACCGCGTCTGCAGAAATTTTTGTGCAGAGCAATACAGAATAACGCCAATGTTGATGAACTCTTCGCGCTCAACCTTGGGTACTATCCGGATTACTGCGTACTCAAACAAGAGACTCTCTGGCATGTTGTGCTTCTTTAACAAAAAAATCAGAATGCGAAATACGGGTTGTCAGGAATTGCGCATAGGCCTGCCGGTGTGCTTCCACGGATTCGAAAACAGGTTCGTTCTCCAGCCACTCATCCGGTATCAACGCTACAATAGCCTGTATCTTGTCAGCCGTTAATAACGACCGGTATACTTCATTTACCTCCTGCAAGGCGCTGGCCTTTGAGAGCAATACATGATCTTTGATCATCGGAAAAGGACGTTCAGGCTGTTGCCAGTTATTCCAGGTATGATGGAAATATAGCGAAGCACCATGATCGATAAGCCACAGTTCTTTATGCCACCAGAGCATGTTGGTATTGCGTGCTGTGCGATCAACATTCATCAGCAGACTGTCGAGCCAAACAATCTGCGAAGCGAGCTTGGCATCTGTTGCTATTACCAGTGGATCGAATGTGATAGAGCCGGAGAGATAGTGCAGGGCAAGATTCAGTCCCACACTGGCCTTCAACAGATCCTGTATCTCTTCATCACCTTCTATACGACCCAGTGCACCATCGAGCGTTGCAAACACAATTTCGGGCACTCGAAGCCCTAACGCGCGTGCTATTTCACCACCGATGATCTCGGCAATGAGCGCCTTTCTTCCCTGGCCCGCTCCGCGAAATTTTATTACGTATAGAAACTGATCGTCTGCTTCTGCGAGCGCCGGCATAGAACCACCTTCACGCAAAGGCGTTATGTAACGTGTAATGTTGACCGATCTGAACTGAAGTGATGAATGCATGGCTTAACGTTACCGGCTGCCGGCAACCAAGCTTCAAATATAGCAAATGTGATAATCAACTATCACAAATATGAAAATGAACTGATATATCTGATATATTGCCTGCCGATACCTGCAAACAGGATTAACACAAAAGTATTTTACTAACTATTTATATGAACAAATTCAGTTGGATTATTCTATCGTTACTGGCGGGATGTTTTCTTCCTATACAGGCCGGCCTCAATGCGCGGCTGGGTAAAGCAGTAGAAAGCCCGGTATATGCATCGCTGATATCTTTTGCAGTAGGCAGCGTGGCGTTGGTAGTATATATACTGGCTACCGGCCAGCAGGTTTCATGGGCCGGACTTCGGTCTGCACCCCTTCATGTGTGGCTGGGTGGCGTGCTCGGAGCGTTTTATGTTACAGTAGTAGTGCTCGCTTTCCCTAAGCTGGGACCTGCCTTAACGTTCGGCCTCATTGTATTGGGGCAGATGGTGATCTCGCTCGTGCTCGATCATTTTAATGTATTGGTAATGCAGCAACAGGCGATCAATATATGGCGTATTGTTGGTGTTGTATTGATCGTGGCAGGTGTGGTAATTATACGGAAGTTTTGAACTGAATTGTCGTTAGCCGTTACAGGTTAATCGTTACACGTTATCAGTTCTTCATTAACGACTAACCTGTAACGGCTAACAATTAACCTATAGAAAGAATATCAAATACGCAACAGCAATAAAGATGGCGTATTTGGATATATAGTACAGCGTTTTGTTGCGCTCTTTTAATTTCTTGCCTACAATGCGTACGTGGTATACATAACCGAAGATTTTGTTTAGTCCGCCGGTGCGATCGGTAGGCAGGTTGGGCGATTCTGCTGAAGCGAGGATCAGCCAGCTGAAAAAATTATTCAGGTATACACCTATACGGGAGCGCATGGGGCGTGCCACATCGCAGAAGAATATAAGGCGATCTTTGTCTGTTTTGTTTTCAGCATAGTGAATATAGGTTTCATCAAACAGCACATCTTCACCATCGCGCCACGAATAAGCCTCACCGTCCACCACAATCTTGCAGTCGTCTGAGTTGGGAGTAATCAATCCTAAATGATACCGGAGCGATCCGGCATACGGATCACGGTGCACAGGCAAATAACTGCCGGCCGGCAGCACTACAAACATCGCTGCTTTAATGTCGGGCATTGACTGTAGTAATTTGATTGTTTCGGGGCAATGCTCCAATGCAGAAGGATGGAAGTTATTATACCATTTGAGATAGAAGCGCTTCCAGCCACGTCTGAAGAAGGAGTTGAAGCCTATATCATTATACTTATCAGAACCTTTAATGAGCTTGCTGCTCTCCAACGTTAGTGCCTCTTGCTTGATCGTCTCCCAATTGTCTTTAATCTGTTGCAGAGCCGGGATTGTTTTTACGGGGAGATATGGAGTTTTGGGTACAGATGAAAATGCATACATCATGGTGTTGATAGGCGCCATGAAAGTTGAATGGTCAAACATCTGTCTAAGGAATGGATACCGTGCTTTGCCACGGTAGTGAATGTAGAGGGTAGCGCCGATCAGAATTAAAACCGCTAGGATTTTGAGAATGAGTGGAAGTGTTAATACCATAGTTCGCCGGTGTTGTTTGTATGTTTAGTATATACTGTATGCCAACTTAAACAGGATGTAAACGAAGGCTCTTCAACACAAGTTCGCAAACATCAGAATAAATTTACCGATAACGATAACATAAACGGTTAGCTGGTATATTTTTTCGATGGCACTATATTTTGCCCTATATTTTAAGGATTTATTAAGATTACTACCAATAAGCATGTTTATACAATGATTTATGGCAAACATGGTTATATCTCATCTGATACCATTGAATATACCTGTCGCTATATGGGGGCATCAGCAACAAGAAGTCTCTGCCCGACAGATGATTGCAGGAAAATATTGCTTTGTGAAAAAGGTTGTCTCTTCCTTCATGGCTGTAGAGTTAAATAAAAAAAGCGCCCGCTGAAGGCGCTTTATAATATTTGAATGAAGTGAAGGATGTATACAATCAGTATATCTTTACTGTTTTAGTTTTTTTAGTTGTTCTTCGCCATTTTTGTTATTAGGATCAAGCTGCAACGACTTTTCATAATACTGTATCGCCATTGGTTTATCGCCTTTTGTCATATAGCCTTCTGCAAGACTATCCCATACATTGGAGGATTGCGGAAAGTCAACTGTATTTTGTTTGAAAACTTCAATAGCGTCATCAACCCGCTTCATTCGCAGCAGTGCATAGCCGAGTGAGTTCATCTGGTTCTCATTCACAGATTGCTGCGGGTTATTCTTGCGTGCTGTGCGCCATGCAGCAAGCGCCTCGGGAGCACCTTTGGCTACTATTGTTTTAAACAAGGTGCGACCAGGAGAGTTATACCGCTCATAGTCCAGCCATAATAATGACGGATGCGTGCCGCCCAGGGCATCATCCAGTATTTCTTTTGCTATGGATAAACCGTTGGCAGAATTAGTGAAATATACGATACCATTTTTTTCGTCCAGGCGGGCGTTCATAAATGCTTTACTATCGCCCTGGTCGCCCCAATGCCAGAACGCTTTTCCGTCATCCGTTACTTCCAGCCCTACACCAAGTCCCCAATATACCTGCGAATGTTCTGCATCTACATTTACCTGCGGTTTCATCATCTCCTGCCACGTTGCCGGTTTCAGTCCCGTGCCCGATAATAATGCCACCATAAACTTTGCATAATCTTCCGCGGTGGTGCGAAGACTGGCTGCTGCATTATAATCTTTTCCCTCCTGGCGGAATGAAACGTTGCCGAGCATATCATGACGATGCGCGGCACGTGTGCTATAGTCATCTTTCCAGGCAAGGCTACTATTCGTCATCGCCAACGGGTCGAGAACTGTGCGTTGTATAAAATCGGGAAATGCCTCGCCGGTAATTTTCTCCACTACTTTGGAGAGATACACAAAGCCTTCTCCGGAATAGGAAAACTTTTCGCCCGGCGTAAAGTTGATCGGTAATGAAGATGCGCCCTCTGCCCGCCAGTTAGGGAAGCCTGAAGTATGTGTAAGTACACGGCGCGTGGTGATCTGATCGATGCGGTTATCATTCACCACATCGTAGTTATTGCCAAAGTATTTATTAAGCGGAACATCGAGATCGAGTTTCCCTTCGTCTACAAGTTTCAGCACGCTATACGCAACAATTACTTTGGTTAAAGACGCTGCTTCAAAGATAGTGGTGTTGGTAACGGGCTGTCGGGTAGTGGCATTCATTACGCCATACGCATGGGTCCACACAATTTTGCCATGGAGAATTAACGCTACCGACATACCAGGTATATCGGCTTTCTGCATCAGGTCAGGAATGGTGCGTTCGAGGTTTTTAATAGCATTTTCAGGTGAAGGCTGAGGCGAAGATTTTGCTGCACGATGCTGCGCGAATAATATCGCGGACAGGAAGATCAGGAAGCAGATTGCGAAGGCTTTTTTCATGGGCTTGGGTTTACATAAATTTATACTTCTGCCCGGAGAAAACCTGATACCACTCAATAGGTTACACGATCATCGGAATTTAAATTGATAAGGATGCAGGTAAAAACAGAAAGCCCCTCACCTTCCGGCAAGGGGACTGTATACTTGTTATCAAACCGATTAATGTAAGGCAAATTGACCTACCTTATACGTTCCACCCGGCACACGGAATGCTACGTTAAAACG
Organism: Ohtaekwangia sp.; assembly: GCF_036786105.1. Taxonomy (NCBI): domain Bacteria; kingdom Pseudomonadati; phylum Bacteroidota; class Cytophagia; order Cytophagales; family Fulvivirgaceae; genus Ohtaekwangia; species Ohtaekwangia sp. Next base: position 10,273 of record NZ_DAIQRQ010000024.1, on the reverse strand, counting down.
GTTATAGGTATTGATGGTCGTGGTAGCGAGTGTGAGGTCTACCAGTTCTTTTTCGGTGAAGTATTTAAGTGCCTCTTCGTATACATCGGTAGGCACATGTCCTTCCGTAACGTTGGTAACGGCTTCTGCCCACGCCAGGGCTGCACGCTCGCGGTCTGTAAACACGATGGCCTCGCGCCAGCCGGCTACCATATATAAACGTTGCTCCGTTTCACCTTCGGCACGGAGATCTTTTGAGTGCATATCCAGACAGAACGCACAGCCATTGATCTGCGATACTCTGAAATAGATCAGGTTCAGCAACGGTTGCTCTACAGATGATTTGTTCAGATATGCGCCTATACCAAATAATGCTTTAAATGCGCCTGCGCCATGTTCGAGTGGATTCAATCTTGTTTCCATAATAGTGAGTGTTTAAATAATGAATATTTGTTTTACACCCCTATAAGGAACGACACCCGGGAAATTGGACAGGTGCCGGAAAAAAAAATGAAAAAATTTACTGGTTTGTTACGGCAGGCTCTTAAACCCTGCAAGGCCTGCTTGTACCGATTTCTTTAAAATATCCCGAAAATAGGGTTGGTCTTAATATAAATGTACGGCTTATAACCGCTCTCATTTTACAAAATCGTAGGCCACTCGGGAGTGATGCTAAACTCGTTGCCTGTATTTTCAAGGTATGGAATGGGTTCTTCCACTTGAAATCCTTTTAGCGAACGGATGTCTATAATGGCGCTCTCGTTCTGTGCTGCTTTGAGTATAAGGAAAAAATTACTGAAATTCCGGTTGTTCAGATCCTTTACATCGTTGATGGAATAATAAAGAGAAGACCACTCTCCGGCCTGATCTTTAATCCGTATTTTGATCTCTCTGCGCGCAATCTCTTTCAACAGGGATTTAAGATCATTGGGGTGCACATCTATACTGGGCATTGTTTTTTGTCTCTTCTGTAATTCAATCTCTCCTGACAAAACTCGCTTACAGGAAGAATTAAAAATATCCGGGAAATCCCTGAATTTTTGGCCTTTTTGGGGCTTTAATTCCATTTTTTTTCGCCTTTACATTTTATTTACGCCCCCTTTGTAAAAAAATATATGTCCAAAATCAGATTGTATCACCTGGAAGATTATAAGATCATGCGCGATGGTATAAAATTTTTACTGGCACATGATGAGCAGATCGAGATGGTGGGTGGAGGCAAACAAGCCGAAGAGTTGTTTGAGGTGTTGGAGAAAAGCAAGATCGATGTGGTGCTCCTCGACATTTATCTCGATCGCATGGGAGATTTGAAAACTATGAATGGCTTTGAAATCTGTCATATACTGAAAGAGAAATATCCCGATGTTAAAGTGGTAGCGCATTCGGTATACGATGATGCAGATAAAGTTGCCCGCATTATGAAGGAGGGAGCGTTGGGTTTTGTATCCAAGAAAACAGGTTATGAAGAACTTGTTAAAGCCATCAAAACTGTATATGCCGGTGAAAAGTATATATGTGAAGAAACTGCCAAGAGCCTTACAAATCTGAACAAGTTTCTGGCCGGTATTGAAGACACGCTCAAAAGCAAGAAGGAGTTCTTTTCAAAACGCGAGCGCGAAATATTGGAGTTGATGGCCAAAGGTTATTCGAACCGCGACATTGCTGAAACGCTGTTTATTACCGAAAAAACAGTAGAGAGCCATCGCAAGAATATGGTGGATAAAGCAAAGATGAAAAATTCGGTAGAGCTGATAGCATTTGCTACAGCACGTGGTATAATTAAAAAATAAATGATGAGGCAATAGTTCTACAATGCCTGGTAACGAACTTTCTTTACAGACTATAAATGAATTTGCAAATGCTTTTAAAGATGGCTTTTTCATTTATGACGTGGAAGCCGGAGAATTCCGTTTTCTCAATGCAGTTATACGAAAGATATTCGGACTGGAAGACCTTTCACTTCCCGCCAGTGATCTGTCTGTTTTTTTAAATCGTATTAACCCGCACGACCATGCGTTTCTCAGTCATCAGTTTAAAAAACTTTTACGACAGGGTTGGGTATTGCAGGTAGAGTTCAAGTGTCATCCCAAGCAAACCTATATTTCATGCGATGCCTATTACCTTGACCAAAGTAAAACTGTGATTGGTACTGTGAAAGATATAACCCGTGCCAAAGAGCATGAAGATTATGTAGTAAACTTCGGAGGTCAGAAAGACACATTACTAGAGATCATTTGTCATAACCTGAGTGGTCCGCTTATGCTGATGCAAAATGTAATACGCAAGGCCGAGCAACAGGCAGAAGGAAACGGAGTTGGCTCAGCAGAAGTGTACCCGCTGATTAACGGCGTAACGCAGCAATGTATAGATATTATCAACGACTTCCTGGAAAGAGAACATATGGAGTCGGAGAAGATTATTGCCCGCAAAAATCTCTTTGATGCAGTGGATAAGGTACGGATGATCGTAGAGAACTCCCGAAGATTGTATGAATTTAAAAACTTCGGTGTAACAACTATACATGAACACCTCTATGTACACGGTGACGATGTAAAATTTTTACAGGTATTGAACAACCTGATATCAAATGCTATAAAATTTACACACAGCACCGGCAGCATTGTTGTGGATATTCAAAAGACAGAAAGTACATTTATAGTTTCCGTGGCCGATAATGGTATTGGTATTCCCGCGCATTTGCAGGAACATTTATTCAAACGTCATTCTATGGCTTCGCGTCCGGGATTGCGCGGGGAAGTATCCAATGGTATAGGTCTGTATATCAGCAAACGACTGGTAGAGCGCATGAAAGGCAAAATATGGTACTATACATCAGAGAACAACGGCTCTACGTTTTATGTAGAGTTGCCGCTTGAGTGAGGGGTATAAAGCAACGGTTTACTTCTTCAGTTGGTAGTCGGCCGTCATGGTAACTTTTATATCTTCTGCGATCTTTTGAAATACAAGTTTCGGTATCTCAATTTTGAAGTCGGCTGTATGTACCATCGTTTCAGCATCGAGATGAATAACACCTTTTTTAATGGTGAGTGTACCTTTAATCGTTTCAACTTTCTCAACACCGTGTATGGAAAGCCTGCCGGTAGCTGCCACGGTATACGTACCGTCTTTGCTGTAGTCTATCTTCGGATCGATCTTCCCGCGAAAACTGTCGATCGGATATTTACTGCTCTCCATATAGTTTTCGTTGAAGTGCTCTTGCATCAAAGAGTTCTTGAAAACAAAGCCTGTGTTTTTCATTCGAACCATAATAGAATCTGTGGATGTGTTAATCACAGAGGCTACTGTTGAATTTACAGCCGAAATATTTTCCAGTGGTGTTTCAGAAAAGAATTGAACCTTACCGGTAGTGGTCATATATACCTGGGCCTCGCTGATGGAAGCAGTTGCCAGTATTACGAGAAGAATAATGTATCGCATAGGAAATCAGAAGTTAAAAGCTCTTGAAATGTTGAAGCCAAGGCGAATGCCGCCATCTTTCCACGACGTGGCTGTATGCATCATATATTGAGGCTCAACAATGCCGGTTGAGTTGGTAAGAAACATCTGAAACACATGGCCACCCGTTTCAATATCAAGCCCGACACCCATAGAATTATAATAGGTTTGTGCTGTATATGAATTATACTTCAATCCATATTCCATTGTAACCGCCATGCGTCTGGTAATTTTATATCTTCCGGAGAATCCCACGGCAAGAGCATTATTCTTATCCGTTATGTTTTCCACCAGGTTATAGTGTATATATACGGGTGTTATCTGCAGCGATAGTTTCTCGGTAAACTTACGCGCTACAATAGCTTGAAAGGAATACGTGAGGCGGTCGCTGAAGTAATGATATTTATTATAGCCGTTGATGGCAGCATCGGGATCTTGCATAGCCGTGCAGTAGCCTGCGCCCATTATCGTTACACTTACTGGCATGCCTGCCCCAACCGTTTGTCGTAGCAATTTATACTTGAGGTAGCCGTCAACCAGTTTTTCATAGCTGGTGCGACCTATACCCACCTCAAGCCGGTCGGTTAAGCTATATCCCAGCCCGAAGCGGATAGTAGCACCATTATCCAGGCCAAAGAAAGAATTGGCTCCGCCATTGATATCGCCAAAGCGATGTTGTATCATAAACTCCAGCACATGTTTGCCAGGTATCTCAACACTTTGAAAGTTGATAATGCGTGTTCCCTTGAATGTAGCGCTTACATATTCTTGTGTGCTGTCGGCATTTTCAAGCAAAGCCATGTCGTCTTGTGCCCAGGCGAGCAGCGGAAACAACTGCACAACCATCCAGATCCGTATTTTCATCTTGCGTATATATAGTTACTTGCGTGCTGTCAATTATTTAAAGCCCCATCATCTACCCATTTCTGAATCTTGATGATGTTGCAGCTATTCATTTTAGGACCGTTGTTCGGCATTCGTGTAGCAGAGCCCGTCCAGGTTATAGAGCTGATTAGTTTCCCATTTGCTGCAACAGCCTTCACACCTGTGTATGTAGAAAGATCATAGCCACTCGTGTTGCTATGCCCGTGGCAGGAATTGGATGTGCCACAATTGGTTCGCAGCACAACGGATACTTGCGTTGAATAGGTGATTACACCGGCAGTATCGCAAGTGGCCTCTGTTACACCCGATGAAGGTGTCATTTCTGACAGATTATCGTTATAGCATGCCATCAGCAAAGCGAACATGGCCCAGAAGATGGATAAGAAGATTACTTTCGTTTTCATACTCAATTGTCGTTAGCCCCTTGTGCAATCCACAGATAAATAGTTTTAATGTCCACGTCTGTAAGCCTGGGGTTAGGCGAGGGCGGCATGGTGCCAATAGCATTGGCGGTAATGGCTTTATACAAGCTGCTGCCGTGCGGGCTGCCGGCATGAACATGACCGGCTATATCGTTATAAGAGATCAACGTAAACTCCCGCCCATCTTTGCCGTGACATCCTGCTTGCGTGCAGTTTGAAATGATGATAGGCTGCACGTCATCTTTAAAACTAATGGTGGGTGCATCTTCCAGGGGCGTGAGCGGATCGTGCCGGCATGCGTTACCAAACAAACAGGCTACGGCTACTGCGATTGTAATACGAACCGAATGTTTTTTCATATAGCTGGTATAAGATTATCTGTGGTCTGTCAGAAAATATACTTGGCGCCCAACACAATATTATACGATGTATATAAATCCTTTCGTTGTTGGGCCGGCAATAAGCCTGCCGGGTATATATAGCTGAAGTATACCGCAGCAAAAAGCAAAATAAATCTGGAGAGAATCTGGATTATAGCTGATTCCTGAATTCCATCGTGAATTGATGCAAGCCTGATTGGTAGGTGTATGTAATTTTATATCCGGAAACGTCTGCAATCTTCTTCACGATAGACAGACCCAATCCACTTCCGTGTGAATTTCTAGACTCGCGATGGAAACGATTGAAAACTTTTTCCGGATGCTCCAGCGGAGCACCTTCATTTTGAATGCTGATGTAATTTGTGCCGGTGTAGATATATATTTTTCCACATTCCGGCGTATACCGGATCGCATTAGACACCAGGTTGGTGATCAGTATATCAAATAACGATGTATTTCCGGTAATGGTGCTGATCGGTTGAAAAGACGTTTCGATAACAAGCTTTTTTTCGTGTGCCTGACTCATGAATAAAGCCATCGATTTCCATGTCGCGTTTTTAACATCAATAGGCTCCGTTTCGAAAAATTGACGGTTTTCGATTTTTGAAAGTAACAGCAGATTCTTGTTCAATCGCGATATCCGGTCTGTGGCATCCAGTAAATTTCCGATCAGCTCTGCTTGCTCGTGCGTGAGTTCACGGGTTTGTGCCAGCAGCTCTATTTTACTTCGGCAAATCGCCAACGGTGTCTGAAGCTCATGCGAGGCATTCTCGGTAAATTCCTTCTGACTCAGATATGCATCATGATTTTTCAGAATCAGTTGGCGGATCACTTGGCTCAACTCCCTGAACTCTGCAGTTGTAGAATGAGGAAAATCGGGGATGAGATGTTGATCAATCTGGTATTTTCTTAATCTGTCCAATATAGTATAAAACGGCTCCCATACTTTTTTAGAGAGTCTTCGGTTTATCAGTACCAGCCCGCAGATGAGCAGAAACAACATTACGATCTCAATGCTCATAATGGCTGCGATCAATTCGGTATCACTCACCAGCGATTCGCGTATAATTAAAATATAGTTCTTGTCTTGCAGGCGTACGTTGGTAATCAGTGTCCGGTGTGGCACAACCGCTTGTTCTTCGCGGTTATACATGTTCTCAATGAAGAGTGAGTCATGTTGCAGCGCTTTCTCTACAGGCTTTAGCGTAAACTCTTTATTCATCAGGTGGAAATAGCCACGGTCTTTGTCTGATTTGAAATAGGGAAGAAGCCGATGAAAATCTTCTTTGTGTTCATTCAGTTCTTTATCCATTTTCGCTATAAACAAATGTTGAATCGTGAAGTAGAACAAAGGTGTACAAACCAGTACCAGCAGTACTGAGTATACCAGGTAGTTTTTAACGGTGCGGTTTAAGAGCTTCATGCTTCAAATTTATACCCTAGCCCATATATAGTTTTGATGTAGTCCTGACAATGGGCATCACTCAGCTTTCGTTTCAGATTCTTCATGTGCGAATAAATAAAATCGAAATTGTCATAGATCTCTGTATTGTCTCCGGAAAGATGTTCGGCAATAGCATTGCGGGTAACAACGCGATTTTTGTTAGAGATCAGAAATAACAGGAGGTCATATTCCTTGCGCGTGAGGTCTATCGCTTTATCATGTATACTTATTGTTTTGCCAATCAGGTCGATCGTTATTTCATGTACATGATAAATATTATTGCCTCCAAATTTCTTTCTGCGGATAACTGCCGCGATCCGTGCACTCAGTTCAGCTAAATGGAAAGGCTTCGGCATATAATCATCGGCCCCCAGGTTTAGACCTGTAATGCGGTCGTCAATAGAATTTTTGGCCGAGATGATTATGACCCCCTCCAATTTTTCCTTTTTCTTCAACATGTCTAGTATCTGCAGGCCACTGCCACCGGGTAACGAGATGTCAAGGAGGATACAATCGTAATCATATAACAGGATTTTTTCTTCGGCTTCTGCAACATTGTAAGCGACTTCGCATACATAGCTCTCCTGCCGAAGGTATTGAACCATGCTCTTGGCCATTTCCTGCTCATCTTCTACAATCAGAATTTTCATACCTGAAACGAATGTGACACATGATTCTGGATAGAATCTGAAGCGAGATCAATATGGTTATCTGTCCGGCAGTGGACGCCCTTAGGCTGGTATGGATAGCGAGTTGCATTTTCAAGCTGCTGCCGGATTAATCATTCATCTAACCGTTGTAATTATATTCTATATCAGTTGATTGAGCGGGAGAAGTGGAATAAATAAGCTCACATTGACGTGAATGGGGGTGAAGTATAAATCTATCTATAGCCTGTTTTGATGTATACATGCCGCGCGATTGCACGCCATGCGTGTTGTTATTGAAAATAATTTTTTCTCCTGTGTAATTTTATAATTTTACTTTATAAATCTCACCAACTAAACCTTATCGTATATGGACCACATTAACTACGCTGCAATCCTGGTGGCAGTAATTGCCAACTTCTTCTTTGGTTTTATCTGGTACGCACCGCTGTTTGGAAAAGCGTGGGCTCAGGAAATGGGCTTTGATACCAGTGTGAAACCACCTGCCAGTGTCATGGCAAAAGGAATGATCATTATGGTGATCGGTAATTTTTTTATGGCGTATGTATTTGCGCACAACATGATGGCCTGGAGCTATGTACCCGGCATGGATCAAATGCCGGCTGTCGGTACAATTCTTAATTCAGCGATCTTTACCTGGCTCGGCTTCTATCTGCCGGTCGATCTTGGAGCGATTGCCTGGGAACGCAAGTCGTGGAAATTGTTTTTTATCAATACAGGATATCACCTCATCATGCTCTTCATTGCTGCAACAATTCTGGCATTGTGGCGATAACAAAAAAAAACCGTCCTCCCATGGGAGGACGGTTTCTCTATGTGCACTATTGGTGTAGTTTATTCACCGAATAGCTTATAACCTACCGATAACTGAAGGGTATAATTTTTTGCCTTAACGGAGCTGCCAGTATCATTTATATCGCTGAGGCCTTTAATGAAGCGTGCATTAAAGTTAAGCTTCATAGGCAAATCTATACCAACGCCAGCTGCGAAGCTGACATCAGAGCTTTTGAATTCATCTTTAATATCCACGCTGTTGGAACCAACCTTATCTTTAGCAGATAGAAGAACGCCAAATTGTGGACCTGCATGAAAGCTCAATAAGCTGTTTACATTGTAGCGGAACAATATTGGCAGTGTAACATACGTCAGCTTTAACTTTTCACTGCCAGATTTGGCACCTTGTCCGGAATAAAGCAATTCAGGTTGAACACCAATGTGTTCGGAAAGCATAGCCGTCAGGTAAACGCCAGCATGAAGAGAAGGTAAGAAGCTAGGGCTCGTTGTGTAGCCGTTGCCAGAGTAAGTTTGATTGGCAAGGTTCAAACCGGCTTTTACACCACCGCTTAAACCTTGTGCATAGGAACCTATGCTGACAAGTAGTACGAGGATGAGGGCAGTTGTAGATGTTTTCATAAGTATTATGTGTTTTAGTTGAGGGCAAATATAAGAATGAGCATCCATAGTGCGCACAAAGTATTTTCATTTATAAACGCTGTAATGTCTCACCGCTATAGCAGCAATATCAAACCCATCACGTATAATCATGTATAGTATACGAGCCGTAACATACCTAATGTAATACTTTTTTCGATATAGTACAACCGTTGTAATATTTTAGGTGGAAGTGACTGTGTAGCTGTTATAACAAGTACTACTAATAACTTTGTTATTAGGGATAAATAATGCTTGTTTACTTGTATAGATGTGTTTTGATATACTATCGCTTTCATACACAACTGGATAGCTATACGTTATTTTTTTTATGGAGTTGGTATAAAAAATGAATCCGTGATTCTAGAAAAAGCATAAGGATTTAAAAATGACGGTTACCCCATGTAAGAATAACTTTTCTTTTTAGAAAAAAGCCGCAGGCAGATGCCCGGTATTGAAAAAATAATTGTATCACAGAAACATTAGGTCGGAATTTTATGTAAAACTTTCCCCTAAATTTCATGTGACCAACCCGTATTGCGCTATCTAAAATGCTGGGTATTAAACTTTAAGGCATAAAGCGGTGTTTACGGGCAAGTCGCAGGTTACCGGCCTGTGGTATCATTCTGACCGGAATTTCGGGTGGATAATTTTTTCTGTCAGGTGAATTTGAATAATTAGCGGATTGAAACAATAATGATGCGTCAACAGAATATGATGACCTGGATAAGTTCAAAGAACTACATGTTTAAAAAGGTATATGCAGCCATGTTGCTGGCAATGATAGGTGTTACCCAGGTGGTGATGGCCACCGATCATGTGGAGTTAATGCCCGATGAACAACAGATTGTAGTATGCCGGAATATAGCCGAGATCATAACCCGCTATAACTATAAAAAGGTGGCATTGAATGATTCTATATCTTCCGTAATCTTCAATAACTATATCAAGGCACTGGACGAAAATCATAGTTACTTTCTGGCTTCAGATATCAAAAGCTTTGAAAAGTACAGGAAGATGCTGGACGATGATATCAGAGTGGGCAACCTGCTGAATGCGTTTGCTATATTCAACGTTTTCCAGAAGCGATATACCGAACGCATAAAATATTCGCTGGCAAACCTCAATAACAAGTTTGATTTCAACACACATGAAACGTTCGTTTTTGATCGTAGTACACTGCCCTGGCCAACCTCACAGGCAGCTATGGATAAGTTGTGGAACCAGCGTGTCAAGTATGATCTGCTTAACCTGAAACTGGCCAATGCCGATGCCGCACAGAACAAGGAAACGTTGAAAAAACGCTATGAAAACCTGCTCTCTCAGGCTGATAAACTGTCCAGCCAGGATGTGTTCCAGTTTTTTATGGATGCTTTTACGGAGGCAATTGATCCACATACCAAATATTTTAATCCTTCAAATGCTGCCAACTTCAATATCGAAATGTCGCGACAAGTAGAAGGTATCGGTATTACGCCGGTAGTGGAGAATGAATATGTAACGATCAAAAGTATTGTGCCGGGAGGTCCTGCAGACAAGAGTAAACAACTGAATATAGACGATCGCATCGTAGCGATTGCACAAGGTGAAAAAGGCGAATTTCAGAAT
>NZ_DAIQRQ010000083.1:0-17870 GCF_036786105.1 Ohtaekwangia sp. | reverse complement strand
CCTGTAACAATTAACAGCCTCACTTCAACATCTGAAAAGTATATTTAGCATTCTCCCAGAAACTATCCAGCGCGATAATGCGCGGTTTAAAGAACGAGATAAGTTCAGGCCAGTGATCTTTATTGAATACAGACACATCGGGCAGTTCGCGGTATATACGGCTGATCGCCCGCCCGTCTATCCACACATCCTGTTGCCATTGCCATTCTTCTTCTATAGTGGTATGCAGGACAGTTCTGAACGCTTCAAATTGCTCGAAGTATAATGCTCGAATGCCTGCATCGGTATGCTCTAACGAAATGGAGATACTCGCTGACCTGGGGCCGGCATTCATACGGAAGTAAACGTCTTTGATCGATGTATGATAGTTGATCCAGTTGATCTTCAAACCTTCAGCCGAAAGTATCGGGCTCATGTATCTGCCAAAGACAGTCCAGAATTCGTGTCGTATACGTGACGACTCCTCGCGGGTAAACATAGCCTAAAGATATAGGCTGTCAGGGTATGCTGCGAAACTTTATTTGCTCAATTTCTTCAGAAACAAGCTGTCGGAGTTATTTTATGGCTGCAACAGATATTGAATAAATAGATGACACCTACGCTGCTTCCGGCCGCATCAGCGTTTTAAGATAGTCCTTATCCAACGGCTTGGAAAGAAAGTCGGTAACCAGTTTATAAGTCTTGGCTTTCGTGATATCATGAATGTCGATGGACGAAGTGAGCATAACCACTTTCGTTTTTTGTTGGGCCGTGGGAGGCAGCGTGGCAAATTCGTCCAGGAACTCCCATCCATCCATTACCGGCATGTTGATGTCAAGAAAAATGAAATCCGGCAGTTCCTTCACATTCGTTTCTGCCCATTGTTGTAGCTGGTTCAAAGCTCTTGTGGCATCCGTATAGGTACTTACCCGTACGGTGGGAAAATTGAAATTGATGATCTTCCTGTTTACTATATTGGTAATTGCATCGTCATCGATTAGTACAATGTGGCTATTTGCGCTCACTTCTTTCATGTTCCTTCTGTAAATATATATAAAATGTGCTTCCTTCTCCTGGTTTACTATTTACTTCAATCTTTCCGTTAAGAGATTCTACCTGGTTCTTTACCAGACAAAGCCCAATTCCTTTTCCTGGTATTGACTCCGGTCCGAATCTTTTATATAAGCCAAAAATCTTTCCCCCATTCTTTACCAGATCAATGCCTATACCATTGTCTTGTACCGTCAGGCAAACACCGTGTTCGTATATCGTAGTCTTTATTGATATTTGAAGCGGTATATTTGGTTTTCTATACTTAATGGCATTAGACAGTAAATTATACAGCATGCTGTTGAGATAACTCTTTACGGTAAATATATCCGGTGCTGCGCTAAAATCCGCCAATACTTCTGCATTGCTTCTTTGAATCTCATCGTTCAGTAATTTTAGTATACCGGTTAAAGCATTGTCAAATAAAACATGCTCATATTTCTCGTTGATATTTCTGGCTGAGATAATGGTGCTGATATCTTTTATAATATCATCCAATTGTTGTGTAGCTTCCGTGATCTTTTCAACGATCATTGCCTGATCGTTCGCTTCATGCTGAAATATACTTGCCAACCCTAGTATCCTCGCAATGGGGCTGCGCAGATTGTGTGATACTACATACGAGAACAGTTGAAGATCATTATTCCTGGCTTGCAATTGCTCTACAGTGGCTTGCAGGCGTACGTTTAAATCCTGAATATCTTTCTCCGCTTTAACGCGTTCGGTAATATCGATACCCATTCCCATGAGGTATGTTCTGCCTCCGAAGGTGGTGGCGTTACCAGTAAAGTAGTACGAAATCTTCTCTTTGTTCTTCGTATATAAATGCGCTTCCACCGCTGTACTTCCCTGGTCAAATACAGTAGCAATTCCTTCGCGCATCAATTCCTTTTCATTACTTTCAATGAAATCAAGCGGATGCATATCGCTTATTTCTTTTGCAGAGTAACCCGATACAGTTTCCAGGTTTTTATTCCACCGGTAGAATTTCAGGTTTTCATCATATAAATAAAAAAGACCGGGCAAGCTGTTAATGATAGAATCAGAGAGTTCTTTCTCGGTTGTCAATTGCCCTGTTCTTTCGTTCACCAGGCGCTTTAGTTTTTCGGGCTGGGCAGCCATATACCAGGAAAATGCACTTACTACCGCGGAGAACAATAGCCCCAAACCTGCCAATAACCGGGCGTGGTTATACACCTCGTTTTGTTTTAAAGGTGTTACATATAGACGCCACTCGGAGTTTGGAACTTCGATCATTGCAACATCGTCACCTTTTTGTATATCGCCGGAAGGCAAAAAGAATTCTTCACTTCCGGTTTCCCGGTGCACCCGGGCCAGCTGATACCTGAAATCAGGGTTGCTGCCAGCATCTATATTGGTAGCTTCTATAAAGTTGGATAGCCGGATAAGCACCGCCGCAAAGCCCCAGAACTTCCCTTCGATATAAATCGGCTGCCGGCCGATTACCGCTACACCGCCTTGTTTGAGTTTAACAGGCCCGGCAAAAAAGAAATCTTTCGTGCGCATGGCCACCAGGGCACCGCTGTGGCTAATGGTATCACTCAAAATATTATAGCCGATAGCCGATTCATTTCCCTCTATTGGAAATATATGCGTAATCACACCACCTTGCACCAGCTCAATGGCATCTACCAGTGGATTGGCCTTCAGCAATTTTTCGCCCAGGCGATCAAAATCCCTGGGAACGCCATACTCTTCCACTATAAAAGCCAGTGTACGTGTGCTCGATAAACTATTTGTCAAGGTAATGTGAAGGCGCTCTTTCTTGGCATTGGCATGCGTGGTGAGTCTGCGTATTTCGGCATACCGTGCAGATTGATACCAGAAGTATACCAGCAATTGGGTAAGGGCTAATAACACGAGGAACATGCCTACACCTACAAAGACCGGTTTCCTGAATTTATGCGATAGCATGTAGAGCCACATTCCATTGATACAATATAAACAATCTCTCCCTTTGCCAACCCCGAAGTAATTTGAAAAAGGGGGACTGCATTCATCGAACTTTCACTCAAATGAAGACAGGCAGGATGATAAACCAATTGCTGTTAAACAAGGTAGCCAAAATAATACGCAAAAACAATCGGCAGAATTCAGTTAACGGCACGGCTACAGCAGATGCCTATTGTCATTTTTCCGGTCATCAATCCCGGCAGCGTTATTTGTAGACAAATCTGTCAACAGATTCCAACTTGATAAATTCAGTGATTACCTAAATTTGCAGAATTAAATAAAAAAATATGGCACAGTTTGTTTCATTTGACCCGGGCGTGAAAGTACTCGGCCAATCAATACTACTCTTTGTCAACGCGATGGACTTCGGAAAAGAAGAACGCATTGAAATCCTTGAAAAACACGGATTGACAAACCTGCAACCAGGCGAATGGTATGACCTGCAAAAGTGGCTGGATGCGTTTAAAGACCTTTCTGAGGGGATACTGGCATCAACACTATATATTATTGGAAAAGAGATTCCCAGCAACGCCAAGTTTCCGCCCGATATCGACACACTCGAAAAAGCATTGTACAGCATTGATGTAGCTTACAAGATGAACCACACAGCAGGGGAGATCGGAACGTATGAAGTTACTCTGTTTGACCCTGAGCAGAGGAAAGCCATCATGGTATGTCGCAATCCGTATCCAAGTGATTTTGATCGCGGTATTATCGCTGCAATGACGGATCGTTTTAAACCGGAAGATTCCACAGCATCTGAAGTAGTACTCGACCTCACCAAAGAATCGAGATTAAATGGCGGAGAGAGCTGCACCTATCTTATCTCCTGGTAGTGTTTAGAACTACCCAAAGCTGTAGGTAATACGTTAGTATGTATAGCGGCAAGGTAAATATATATTTATACCGCTGCACGCTTGCACATATCAGAAAGTTTACTACCTTCACCATTCGGAAGCCCATCTGATTCGCTTGTATTCCAAGTGGAAGAGGATGGGCTTTTTGCGTTATGGTGTTTTCTTGGTTTATGTTAATTCCCGTCAATAAATAATCTAAATATGATAAGCCAAAACCAAAACGGAGAGTATGCTCTCTTTGATCAGGGTAAACTAATTGGGTTTGCAGCTGTAAAACTTATCAATGGAGTACGGGTAATTGAATCGATGTATGATAAGATTATAGCGCTGCAAAATGCTGCGGAGAATGACCAGGTTAATCTTACACTTTCATCGGGCCTCAGAAGTTGGGATGAGCAAATGAACCTTCGCATTAGAAATGTAATAGACAAGTCAAAGCAGCATGATCTTGATTTTTTAGTGAATGCGCCATCGTCAGCGTTTAGCCCGACTACTGCAAAACCAGGATGGTCGAATCACCAAGATGGAAAGGCCTATGACTTTAAGATCAATGGATTTCCAGCTATATATAAATGGCTGGTAAGAAATGCAATCAACTTTCATTTTGTTCGCACCGTATCAAGTGAAAGATGGCACTGGGAATACCTGCCGGGTAAAAATCAATTTACATTTGTACCTCAGGAGAATCCAACATGGGATGGGCTCGTTTAAGAGAGCTAACAAGTACCTAAACTCTCCCTGCAAAGTTTTCATATCCCCTAACTTCTTTCTATCCAACCAGTCAAAGTAGCCTTCTTTGCCATCTATGAAGTTACTTTGTTGTTGTTGAAGTATATTTTGTTGTATTTTAATAATGAGAAGAAAACATTATTATTTTAGCAACTCGTGACACCTGCCGGCAGGCATTCAAGTGATAGATACTGTTAAAAACAATAAAATGAAACGAGTTACTGGAATAGGGGGCATCTTCTTCAAATGCAAGGACCCGGAGAAAATGAAGCAATGGTATAAAACCCATCTCGGTTTTGAGATAGACCCCTACGGCGCAAAGTTCGACTGGAAACAAGAAGGCGATGCTGCCAATAACGGATATACGCTATGGAGTCCTTTTCCTGACAAGACCAAATATTTCGAACCATCATCGAAAGACTTCATGATCAACTATCGCGTTGAAAACCTGGAAGCACTCGTAGAGGAATTGAAGAAAGAAGGCGTGACCTTACTAGACAATCTGGAAACATACGACTACGGAAAGTTCATTCACATCCTTGACATCGAAGGCAACAAAATTGAACTCTGGGAACCAATCGATAAATAGTTAGCAGTTACATGTTATCCGTTAATGGTTTCCCTGAATAACCATTAGCGGATAACTATAACGGTTCTGCATCTGTGTAATCTGCGGAAGAGTAATTTTAGTGAACTCAGCCTTCAACTTCTCCCACGAAACATCTCTCACCATCATCGCGATTAGTTTTTTCTTCACGTTATGGCATTATTGCATTTAATGATCTCTCAACACGCCTGGGCTAGCCTCATTTGATCTGCTCGTATTGGCTCTTTCAGAAATGGAATTCTATGTTTGCGGTTCTTTACCGTTGGCATGCCAACGGAATACCCCAGTTAGAGAACAACACTCCTATATGCCAACATAATCACGTTATTGTCAAATCAAGTCATTCTTTCTTTTACTGTTTCACGTTAATGAGGTATTTATTAGTTGAATCCATTAACGACTAGCATTCAATGACTAACGTGTAACAGATAACCCCGCAACCAATAACAACACGCTAGTATATAAACAGCTAAATATGTGATCAAATATATACCTGTAAATACGGTATATACTAAATGTATATATGTATTTTATGCAGTGCACTTACATTTTAAAGAAAATATATTCGCAACAGCCGATATAATATACTAGTAGAGATTGACAACCGCCCCCTGTAAAGTATCAAATAGCCCCCTTTAGCAGAAGCATGCGAAGGCTAGTTTTGTGCATCATAAAACTAAACCAGAACCTTATGAGAAAACGAAAATTACTTATTGGAGTATGTCTGCTCGCAACGCTATGGAGTGCTTGCGAAGATGAACAAACCGCAACGCCTACAGAAGCTAAAGATGCTACTGCTGCTGTTGCGGATCAAAGCAACGCAAAAGTAGGCGCTGCCGGTATTTCAGGTATAAACTGGGCCGATGGCCGCGATAACTATTCAGATGGATGGGTAATTCCGTCTGGTCTTACCAGCAATGACTCTTATAATAGTGCTGCCGCAAAGGCAAATACTATCATCTCTGGCTTTCAAAGCCACATGACGGGTATCAATACTGTGCGACTGCCCATCAATCCTCCATCTGTTGCAGAAAGCTGGTGGGGCAGCTATACCGGTGCCATTGACATGACACTCAACAAAGGCATGAAGGTAATATTAGGATGCTGGGAGGCTAGTTCCTCCAAAAACGGAAGAATTGACAATATGAATGCCTTCTGGCGTATGTGGACAACGGTAATCAATCGATACGGCAGCAACGGCAATGTATACTTTGAAGTGTTCAACGAACCATTTGGCTATAATATTACGGAACTGTCAAATATCTATGTACAGTTTCTTTCCAGGTTCCCCAATGTACCAAGAGGCCGGATACTACTGTCAGGTACAGGTTACTCCGAAAATGTAACGGGATTGGGCTCTGATCTTCGCTTTTCGGGTTGTTTGTTGTCGTTGCATTGCTATTCGTATTGGGGAAGACACTCGACCGCAGATTGGGAACGCGAATGGAGAAAACGCATGGGAGCTTACGGATACCGCACCGTAGTTACAGAATTTGGAGCGACTATGAACTCCGGCAAAGACTATCAGTACGGGTCGCAATCTGATAACGAGATAGCCTATATAGTAGCTTCCAGCAACGTATTCCGCAACGACCAGGTGGCAAGTGTCTATTGGCCGGGATTGCGCGACAATGATTCCTATAGTTTATTAAAACGCGGGGGTAGCAACAACCTGACTATATATACTGTAAATACTAAAGGAGCATTCAGAGTACGATACGGTTGGGGCTTGTTGTAAGACGAAACAGACTGTATTATAATTAAGAGGGACGGCCATAAACGGGCCGTCCCTTTTTGTGTTAAATGCATTTTTAGTGTGATGCCAGTAACATCAGCATCATCTTTATAATAGCAGATCGTTGCTGAAATAACCTTCCTTTTTCAAGGGGCATCCCCTTGTGAAGGATGGTAAAACCTATGAGATAGGGAGAAAGAGAATATCCAGCGATATAGTAATGGCCGCTGCACTTTACTCATGAGAATAGTTTATATGCTGATTCTCCCGCATATAATATCCTGGAACAGACACCGTCATTTTCAACCCACTGGCGATACCCTGCCTTCTGTAACATTCTGCGCGAACAGTCAATGAAGCAGGTTTATACAGAAAACAACCGTGAAGATATATTTCACAATCTATACGCTATAAATAGAAAAGAATGGAGTAGTAACACACATCCAAGACATGGAAACAGCTTTTTTAGCTATTCAGGGCCACTATTTATATCCGGCAGCAAAAAAAATATCCATTATTTAAAAAACACGATCAAACTATAAATACCTAATATATCGGTATACATACAAGACATATACTAATATATATAACTGTATATGCAAAAAAATGTATACCGGATTTTTCCGGTATTTAGCGTCATTATGCAATGATACTGCTCGATACGCGATTTGTTTTTTCAAAAACATTTATACTCCTTTGGCACAAGGTTGCCGGCCGGTTACTGAGTTTAGTTTAAAAAATTAAAATTTTCAGTTATGGAAAAAATGAATTTAGAACAAATGGAAAACATCCGCGGTGGATTTGAGCCTGCCAACTCATTTCAATGGAGTGAGACTGGAGAATGCTATCTCGCTCTTGTATCTATTCTGGAACTTGGTTATGATCCTGGCAATGTAGTTGGAGGTTTCTGGGATAGCTGCAATTCATAGTATCTATTCTTGGAATAAAAAGACCTTCTAATTCATATCAATTTGTTTAGCATGAGGATATCTATTGTATTCGTTTTACTTCTCTTGTCAACAATTACTCAATTGAGAGCTCAGTTTGGCTTTGTGCAGGTAAAAGGACGTGTAGTAGATGAAGAAGGCTTATCACTCCCTTATGTTAACATCAGCTTAAAGGAGGATCGATCTATTGGCACATATTCTAATTCTTTAGGTGAATTTGAAATTCACTTGTCTACTTCGGCTAATACCGATTCGCTTGTATTTTCAAGTATAGGATATGAAAACACTGTTATTGGGATAGGTTCCGTGCAAAGCTCCGCTATATCTATTATTCTGAAATCAAAGGCATATATTTTAAATGAAGTTGTAATAACCCCAGATACCGCAACAGCCATTGTTAAAAGAGGCATTGATCTTCTTAGAAAAAACTTAGCGTCAGAAAACAATATTCTGCAAGGATTCTACAGGGAAGTAATTCGATCTAATAACACTTATGACAGGCTGATAGAGGCTGCAGTAGATGTATTTGATAAAGGATACACAACACCAAAAAAGGAGCATGATGCTACAAAAGACCATGATCTTGAATTTAAGATAAGAGAGATTCGGAAAAGCAACGATTATCAAGATCTTGATTGGGAACAATCTATTATGAATTACATAAAGCCAAGAAATGGGTTATACGGATCTATCGAATCATTATTCTTTAACGATTATATACGCAATAATGGCGCTTATTACAACCTATTGATGAATGCTCCAATAAATGAAGATTTCTTTAAGCATAGTCTTCTTACAGTAGATAGCATGATTAATTATGAAAATGAACCTGTCTGGTGCATTGGCATTCAACATCAACCAAGTATAGCATCTGGGCAGTTATTGCCCTATGGTACGATCTATATCAGATCGCGTGACTATGCGATTATTCAAATGACCTTTGAAACAAGAGTCAATCCGAGGGCAACCAGCGATTTCAGTGTTCCTGATGAAAGATTCTTGCATAAGACAATTATTAAGTATAGAGAGTATCATGGAAAGATGTATCTGAGTTTATTATATCGAAAGTCATTTCGGTTTTCAGTGAATTCGGCAAAATCGCGCAAGGCTAGAGCTGCAGGGAAAAGAGATGGGCATTTATTCTATGAGCTTCTTTTTGTTACCAACGAAATCATCACTGAAAAAGATAAAGTCTCGGCCTTTAAAAGAAAAGAACGTATAACGAAAAATATCGATCTATACAGTGCTACGTGGAATTACAATGAGGCTTTTTGGAAGAATTACAATGCTGTGAATGAAAGACCACTTGCGCCAAATGCTAAGAAAGATATTGAACGAGAGTCCGCACTCGATGAACAATTTAAAAAAAATGGCAGTAATCCGTAGTTTAATGTATCTACTTCTTTTTCTTATTGCTACTACTCAAGTGGCTGCTCAAACAGATTTTATTGCAATGAAGGGAAGCATCGTGGATGAAGAAAATTTACCCTTGCCCTACATTAATGTCAGCTTAAGAAAAGATCAATCTATAGGTACCTATTCTAACTCCTTCGGAGATTTTGAAATTAAAATACCAGGTACCTATTCGCAGGACTCGATAGCATTCTCATGTATAGGATACGAGACAAGCGTGATTTCAATCGCTGGTATTAATACCCCCCTTAACATAGTATTGAAAGCCAAAGTATATACTTTAAATGAAGTTGTTATTTCTTCCGATTCTGCTGTTTTCATTTTGAAAAAGGGCATTGCTCAGTTAGGCAATAATCTGTATTGTGGCAATTCTATAATACAGGGGTTTTACCGGGAAATGATTTTGTCAGACTACGCATGTGATCGATTAATTGAAGCCGCTGTTGACGTGTTTGACATGGGATATTGCAAGAGTAAAGATCTTCAATTCAGAGTCAGGGAAATAAGAAAGAGCAATGATTACAGAGATTTAAGTTGGGAGCAGTCCATATACAATTATATAAGCCCGCGAAATGGTTTGTGTGAACATTTTGAATCTGTTTTTTTCAATGATTATATACGCAACAACGAGTCATATTATAATCCAATGTTTGCGGCACCTATAAACGCAAAGGAGTTTTTAATAAATAATTTGCTTTCCATAGATAGCGTTGTGGAAGTGGATAATAACAAAGTGTGGTGTATAAATATCCACTCAAAAATAGAAACTGGTGATTTTTCAGAACAAGGAACGATCTATATCAGACAGAAGGATTATGCAATCCTACAAATGGAACATCAAACCTTGACAAACCCTGAGAGTACCGGAAGACTGAGTTTTCCGGGTGAAAAATACTTGCACAAGACTTTGATAAAGTATAAAGAGTATAATGGCAAGATGTACATAAGTCTTCTTCACAGGAAGGCATATCGGCTGACAGTAAATTCAGAAAAGTTGCGAAAAGCAAAGGCTGCCGGTAAGAGGGGAGGACAGTTTTTTTACGATCTACTGTTTGTTACCAACGAGATCATAACCGAAAAGGACAAAGCCGAGGCATTCAAAAAGAAAGATCGCGTATTGAAGAAAATGGATCTATATACCAAAGAGTGGAAATACAACGAAGCTTTTTGGGATACCTACAATATCGTAAAAGAAAACCCGCTCGAACCAGTAAATAAAAAAGGTATAGAAAGAGACTTACCCCTGGATGAACAATTTAAAAAGAACGGCAGTAACCGGTAGTTTGGGTTTCATGCTGCTGGCATTACTAAACTGCCATCAAAAACTTGCGTGGCATTCACACAAACGCAATACCATTACCAACTATCAACAGTTGAATGATTCTACGTTGACCATAACCGGTATATCTGCCGACCCGGAGTTTGGCTATACCGAAGCAAGGCCTATTATGCTGGGCATGGTAGATGTGCACAAAGCGGCAGAAAATGTAGAGAAATACCTGAATGCCTTACGGGGACCTTCCGGTGAGCCGGTAAAGTATTACAGGCTAAAACCCTGCTGCCCGTTTAAAACAAAAAATTTCCGATATACAATACCCGTGCTTGGCAAGGAATTTAACGGAAAGCGCGGCCTGCTGGAGCAATATCGCATAGAGTATAGCGAAGCAGGAACAATAAAATCAACCATCCTATTCTTAAACCTGTATGACCAAACCAACCAATTACTCGCTCCTGAAGGATTTACCTATAAAACAATATAGCCTTTGTCTGCTCATACTTTTTTCGATGGTGGTATTCTCCTGCCATAAAAAGCAATTCAAATGGAAAACGCGGAAAAAGAATACAGTAGAGCTGATTGAAGAAAAAGACTCCGTGCTGCGCCTGGAAGGCGTATCAGACGATCCACGCTATGGCTATACACAAGACAGGCCGATCAAGATTGGCGTAGCCAGTTTTTACCTCGGCCGAAACTACCCGGAAAAATATTTCAAATCCATTACCGGCCCGCATGGCGAAAAGGTAATCTTTGAACGGATAAAAAGCTGCTGTCCTTTTAAAACTGTTAATAGCAGTGAAGAGAACTATCAAAATGTAGCCGTACTCGAAATATACCAGGCATACTACGAAGGTCTGGAGAAACCCGTTACACTCTACGTAAACTTCTTCGATCAGGGCAAACCCTTGGCACCAAAAGGGTTCCTGGTAAAACCTTTTAAGTAACATACAACCTCAAGCCACGAATAATCATGCGCGATATATACTTGTTCGTATCGCTGGTATTAACAGCGATGCTGTTGCGATATGGACTGATGGAATGGGTATACACCGATGATGTATATTTCTATGCCTTCAGTGAAACATTATCAGACGAAAGAATCGGGAAATTACTCAAGACGAGAAAAGAGTGGGCGTGGCTCGGCTTTGCCTTAACACCCTTTTTTTATGCACTCAAAATATTCCTCGCATCCGCATGCCTGTATTGCGGGCTGTTCTTTGCCAATGTAAAAAGCTCCTTTGCCACGCTGTTCAGTATTTCCCTGCGGGCCGAATATCTGTTCCTGCTGCCGATCGCAATGAGACTTCTTTGGTTTACCGTGATACAAACCGATTACGCACTTTCTGAGATCAGCAGTTTTCCGCCCTTTTCCCTTCGAAATCTGTTGGGCAGCGAAACCGATGAAGCATGGGTAGTATATCCCATGCGCGTGGTTAATCTCTTCGAGTTGGCCTATATCTTTACCCTTGCCGCAAGCATTGCCCATCACTTTCAAACCGGTTTTCTGCGTGCATTAAAGTTGGTGACCGTATCATACGGATTAGGGTTGCTTCTCTGGATAATTTTTGTAGCGTTTTTACTTATCAACCAATCTTAACATGAATAAGCGCGTGGCCGGCGGTGTCCTGGCAGGAGTGATCATGATCGCCATAAGTATACTGTTCGTTAAAATATTACAATCGGCAATACATCAGGATGCTATCAATCAAAGCGCTGTTCTTCCCGCTTCCCTGCCATTATTCAACCTCGATAGTATACAATATCAAGTGCCCGATAACGGCCGGATGCTACTATTGATACACTTCAACTCCACGTGCGATCATTGCCAGGAAGAAGTTAAAAGCATGGCCAGTCATGCGGCTGCTTTTGCCCATGCCAGCATCGTTTTTATATCGTCAGAACCGCTGTACCTTATAAAGCAATTCAAATCGCAGTGGGCATTGGCTCAGTATAAAAACATCGATGTTGTAAAAATGAATGCCGAAGATCTGTACAACACCTTTGGCAGTATTTCCTTTCCTTGCATCTATATCTATGATGCCGATCGCAGGCTGGTAAAGGTGTTTAAAGGCGAAACAAAAGCAGAAGCCCTGCTGCAATACTTATAGTATACAAACGAATGACTGATAAGCGTATACGTAAATATTTTACAAGGCAACACGATCGCAGCGATTGTGGCGCTGCCTGTCTGGCATCGATTATCCGCTATCATGGAGGAAATATATCAATAGAGCGCATTCGCGAATTAACAGGTACATCTGCGCAAGGCGCTACATTAGCAGCACTCAGTCAGGCAGCCGGTGCGTTTGGCTTGCATGCCGAAGGCTTTCTCGTGAAGGATGTCGCGGGCCTGAAGAACATGAAAGAGCCCGCCATCCTGCACGTTTTGATAGACGACCGGCTGCACCATTATGTAGTGTGTTATGGCGCAGATGAAAAAGGCTTCATCATTGGCGATCCTGCCAGCGGCATTAAACATTATTCAGCAGAGGTCCTTGATAAAGTATGGAGCACACGGGCACTGCTTACGTTAACGCCTAATCAGGAATTTATCAGGAGCGAAGTTGATCAACGTAAAAAACGCCAATGGCTCTACGCATTAATCAGAGACGATATCGGTATGCTGGGCGTAATGCTTTCCATCGGCATGATCGTTACCCTGTTGAGCCTTTCTACGGCACTCTTTTCCAAAAAACTGATTGACGATATATTACCAGCGGGCAATAAAGAAAAGCTCATCTTCAGTCTGTTGCTGGTTATACTCTTGTTGCTCGGCCGCTCCGGACTCGCTTATCTGCGAAGCTTTTTTATTATTCACCAGGGCAGAGACTTTAACAACCGCATTATCCAGAAGTTCTATAGCAGCCTGCTGCGCTTACCCAAATCGTTTTTCGATACACGCAAAATAGGCGACCTCATTGCGCGCATGAACGATACGCGCAGAATTCAGAGTACATTGAATTTACTAACCAGCAATATGCTCATCGATCTGTTGCTCGTAGTGGTATCGGCCATCTTCATACTCCTGTATTCGTGGATAGCCGGATGCGTGGTGCTCTTCTTTATTCCCATCTATTGCCTGCTGGCCCTGCGGTTTAGCAAACCCATTGTTACGGCACAAAAGGAAGTGATGAAAGGCTACGCCCATGCTGAAGGTTACTATATAGATTCCATACACGGCATAGCTTCTATTAAAAGCGCAGGACGCGAACCCTTCTTCGAAAAATTTAACCGGCAGATATACGGGCGGTATCAGGACGAAATATACCAACTGGGCAAAGTCAACATCCACTTTGCTATACTCGCCGATGTTATTGGTGTGTTATTAATTGGAATTGTGTTTGCCATAGCCGCACAACTCGTACTCAGCAAACAACTTTCTTCCGGGCAACTGGTTGCCATCATTGCCATGACCGGCAATATTGTGCCCTCCGTAACGCGACTTGTTATACTCAACATGCAAATACAGGAAGCAAAAGTAGTGTTCAATCGCATGTTTGAATTTACGTCCATAGAGCCTGAATATACCTTGCCCGCATCAGCACCCGTTGCCATTCACTTCCAGTCGCTCACCTTGCAAACTGTAACCTTTCAGTTCCCCGGGCATCCGGTACTTTTAAATGCAGTATCGTTACACATAAAGAAAGGCCAATGCATAGCCCTGACAGGCGAGAGCGGATGCGGCAAGAGCACGCTTCTTCAGATTATACAAAGGTTCTACAGGCCGGGTGCCGGTGCTATACTGGTAAATGACCAGCCATGGGAGCACATCGATACAGTCTCCTGGAGAAATGCCATGGCCGTTGTGTCACAAGATGTGAAGATCTTCAACGGAACCTTATTGTATAATATATGCCTGAGCGACTTGCCGGTAGATGCAGCCCGCGCAATACAACTGGCGAAAGAATCAGGGTTTGATACCTTCTTTGAAAAGTTTCCGCAAGGTTATTTAACCATAATAGGAGAGGAAGGTATAAACCTGTCAGGCGGGCAGAAGCAGTTAGTAGCACTCGCCCGCGCACTGTTCAAAAGACCGCAGCTCCTGCTTTTAGACGAAGCTACCGCTTCTATGGATAAAACGATGGAAGCCTTTATACTGGCTTTACTACAGCGCATGCAACCTCACCTGGCAATACTCTGGATAACGCACCAACCACAGATGATACATTGGGCAGATAGAATATATATGCTTAAAAAAGCCACCACATGCCTATAGTGCCCCCTTACAACTAACAAGTAACCTGCAAGCTCGCTCCGGGTAACTTCTAACGAATTGCTTCAAAAACATTTACGATAAGACACAGCTATAGGAGATCTTCAATGCTACTTCTCAAACTAAACTAATAAATTTCCACAAATTGAAAACTCGCAGCAGCTAGGGAAACATTAGCACGCATATTTAATTGCCTTAATCGAGCTATTCAACATCTTCGAAGTTGCAAAGACGCCACCGCACTTTTCGAGGACATCGCATCGGGCGCATTCTTCAAGATAATCACGTTTCCAGTCTGATATTGATTTGACAGAAAAATTCCAGAGAGACTCTTCGAGCAAGCAGTGGTGTTCGTGGTCAAATTCCAAATCACACTTTTCACCGAACTTGTTCTCGTAGACATCACGGATGTGTTTGCGGTAAATAATTTCCCTGAAAGCCATTGTCGCTCGAGTAGAATAAAAATCCTGGTTTGAAGCTAAGGTAGTAATATATATTATTCTATTACATTTGCCTACAAGCACAGAATACGATTTTACAGAAATCACAATTGAGTAAAAAAATAAAACATGAGAGTAATATTGGCCTTATTAGCACTTCTGATTTTTACAATCTCCTGGGGACAAGAAATTAAGAAAAAGACATACGAAAATGAATCACCACCATACAAGGAGACTTACTATGTTTTAAAGGACAACCAAGAAATTAAGCATGGGAATTATAAAAAGTGGTACAGGAGCTATTCTGTAAAGGGGCAGTATGAGAACGGCAGAAAAGTTGGTATATGGGAATTCACTGGAAATGGTGGGCACTTGGTTCAAAAAGTAGACTTCACAAATAATATCGTGACGAATCTTGAGCCAGCAGAATTGTCGGAAAAATATTGGATAAAAGATGGCGATACGTTTAAAGAGATTAAGCCGGAGGTTGCTCCCGTTTTCCTGGGTGGTAAAAGCTGGTTTTTATATTATTCATGGACTCTATTAAGATATCCGGCAGACGCAAGGAGAAACGGTGTTCAAGGTAAGGTACTCATATCTGCAACAATTACGAAGGAAGGAAAAATGATTGACGAGAAAGTGGAAGAAGGGCCCGGCCACGGACTAAATGAAGAGGCATTGAGAATAATTCAAATAATACCTGACGATTGGATTCCAGCAAAAGTAAATGGAGAAGCTGTTGACATCAAAGTATTAATTCCAATAACATTCAAACTAGCCTAAAAGACTGCACACAAGTCGATCCATCGCGAAAGAGAGGTTAATGGCCACTCTTTGCTGTCGCAAGTTTAGCGAAGCGTAACTTGTGACTGGCTTTTGGCAAGTTTTCAACTTGCGCGTTGACAAGCTGAAAGCTTAAAACTATAATCGCCACAAGTTGGAAACTTGCGGCGGATAGAGTGCATTATTTTGCGATAACACTAATTAATTGCCTATATCTACTTTCCCGGTTTCCGGTAAGTCTGTTTCCGATAGCTATCGGGATGTGGGAGATTTTTTTAATTTATTCATGAGAATAGTTTATATGATTCTCCTGCATGTAGTAAGGCGCTTTTGGCCGACCTCGGTCAAGTGTTCTGGTATCTAAATAGAGCGGCCTGTTTGGGCGGAGCATATACCGTATTATATGGGGAGAACTCTGTTTAATAGACAGCTCAATATCTTTTCTGCCCGATACAGCGTCTGTAGAATGTATCAAGTAATAGCGGGGCGTAAATACTTGTTCATTAGCAAATGTAGATTTTCCATTTGCTATGCTCGCATTGAAAAATAGATTAAAATAATGGAAGTTGGGTTTCTTGGTATAAAACAGTCCGCTCAGGTGATTGTCGTATCGGTACGGAATAATGATTTTAGTGTATCTATATATACCTGCTGTGTCTTGATGGATAGTATGATTGATAAATTGCCCTAAAGCATAATAAGGCGCCATCAGGATTATCGCGATTACCAGATAATAGTTAATTTTCATGGCGCTACTTTTGAAAAATCTTTCTGAACAATTTCGATTTTCTGAACTGCTTAATGATTTCTTTTTCTATGGGCGTTTGCGATAGAACCTTGGTGTTCTCCCAAAACGTATCGTCATACGCTGTTTGGTTTATGGCTGCGTAGTCATTTGCTGCCGGTTCTGTGTGGCTCACAGCGCTGCCTGAAGGCATCGTATCCATTTCATACGTAAAATAGAAAGAACTTGTTTGTATTTGCCGGGAGTCTTTATCATTGTATCTATACTTGTATTGCAGATCTACCTTCATATTCTCCAATAATATAGATTCGCCAACTCTGTTATCACAAAATGCATCAACCGTTAACTTGAGCGATGATACACGCTGGGGATCAATCGTTGTCAATGGCTGAAACCTGCTATCATCAATCGAGCCTTTAAATCGTATCAAATTGTAGCGATCATCAATGAATAGCTGCCCGCAAAAACCCGGCTTCGAATTATTTTGCTTGGGAGTAAATGCAACTACATACACTTTGCTGGAATCCGGATTGTCAATCACTTGCTGTAACTTCAAGACAAAAAACTCTTCGGCATCTTTTCTTAACGGTGTTATAAAAGACCTCTCCGTAGTTTGCACCAACGGAAACGTGTTGGTAAATACAGAGAAGTTCTGGTAGGCCATTAACCCTTTTTCTCTGTTATCTTTAACCGCGTATCTACCTTGCGCGATGGTGGCAGCTTCTATGCCCTTGGGAGTTATTTTGGAAGTATAAAACGATTCCAGTATCTCTGAATAGATATCATCATTTTTTGTCCATTGGCGATAGAAACCTTTAGCCATCACACGGGTGGGAGAGGAAGCAATGTTCTGGTAGCACTCCGACACAATCCTTTCCGGGTCAAGCGCATTGATAGTCACTTCGTCAAGTATTACCGGCAAGGGCGTTAACATTACCTCGGCGGTGCTTTTGTTAGATGTAAAGGTGATCTCGGTCTTTCCATAGTTAACATGGCTGAAAACGAGTGTCGCAGGAAATTTTGTTACTGTTATAATAAAGCTACCATCCAGGTAAGAACTTGATCCATTTTTTTCTTCTTTCGAAGTGATGTTTACAAATGGAATTTCCGTTTTGTCGGTGG
>NZ_DAIQRQ010000082.1:0-17923 GCF_036786105.1 Ohtaekwangia sp. | reverse complement strand
GCTTTGATACTATCGAAGCAGAATTTTCTTTACAACCACCAGTGTGCGGAAGTTTAAAATAGCAGCAGGGTTTTGTGCTATGGATTTGAGTAAAAAGCGCATAGCTGATTTTCGATAACCAGCCATCGCCAAATGTAAAGCGGCATACAAATCAAGATATGAACCGATAGTTTTTACTTTGGGCCCGTAGAATTGCGCCACTTGCAAATCGCTTTGAATATACTTGTTTGCTGATGTTATACGCTTTAAAAACCTGACCTTATCCAGTTGTAATACACTTCGGGCTTCATGATTCACCAGCATAGCCGTAACCACGTTGTGCATCCGAATGGGGAATCGAGCCGCCAGTCTGATCCACAATTCATAATCTTCCGATCCTGAAAGATCGCGGTCCGGATTGAATGGATTTTGCAGAAGTATTTCACGTTGCACAAATACACCCATGCAACTGAGAAAATTACCTTCTACCAGCTTGTTGTTTACAGGATCTGGCAAGGGTTTCCACGGATAGAGAGTTGAGCCGTCAACGCGAACAATGTCATACCCTAAACTAAAAATTTCGGCTCCCGGATTCTTCTTCAGAAAGTGTATTGCTTCCGACAGGTGATTGGGCTTTAGCAGATCATCGGAATCCAGAAAGGTTATATAATTACCTGAAGCACGGTTTACTCCATAGTTACGTGCTGCTGCCCGCTCTTCATTTGATTTTCTGTAATAGCGGATTCTGCTGTCGGCAAAGCCGGTAACAACTTTCTCTGTATTATCAGTGCTGCCATCATCAACAATGATCAATTCAAAATGCTGATATTTCTGATCTAAAACAGAACGAATCGTTTTTCCTATATATGCTTCCCGGTTGTAGGTTGGAACCACAATGGAAATCAGGACTGCAGAGAGGGTACTCATTAATTTGGCGTACGATAGAGGGTGCTAAGTTTGGCAATATGCTCCTCAATCGAAAATATTCCGATAGATTTTTTACCCTCTTCAATCATATCGCAGCGAATATTATCGTTGGTAGCAAGCGTTATTATTCCATTTCGAATTGCTTCACTGTCTTTGAAGTCGACAATAAAAGCGTTGCCTGAATTAATAAACTCAGCAGCCACTCCTGATAAAGTTACAACCGATGGTACACCCGCAATAAGAGATTCGATATATATCTGGCCAAATGCCTCGGCTTGCGGGTTTACCGGCACATGAACAAAAATATCAAATACATGATATAGCGCAGCGAGGTCTTCCTCAAACCTTATTTCAGTAAATGATTCGCGGGGTAATTCTGCCAATAAACCTTTTATCGTATCGGCATAGTCGCCCGAAGCATTTGCAAGGACAAGATGTGCCTTCGGGTATTGCTTCCGTAGTTCTTTAAAAGCAGGGATTATGTATTGCACTCCTTTCCATTCTGTATAGCGTGAAATAACACCGACCACGGGAGATCCACTGTGTGGAATACTATATTTGACACGCAATGCATCTATGCGCTGTTGGCTTACCGCTCTGAAATAATTAAAATCAAATCCGTGATAAAGCAGAATAACTTTACTTTCCTTTGCTTTATCACGCTCCACGAGAATATCACGGATGTTCTTTGAAATGGCTATAATATGGGTTGCCATTGCATTGCAAAGTACATCCCACTTCCTGCCCGAAGGATATTGTTCGTAGTGAATCGTGGCGTGATGCCTGGTAAAAATCCGCTTCTTCACGCCCAGAAACCATGCAGCTGAAAGCCCCAGCAACATGGCTCGCCAAAGATGTACATGCACTACATCCGGACGCTCGCTTTTAAGAATGGAGTATATCTTAATCCATTTCGAAAAATAAGAGCTATACTGCTCGTCTGGCAAAAAGAAGCAGCGAATGCCGCGTTGAAGCAAATGATCTCCGAACGGTGTTTTCTCTTTCCCGATCAGGATGTATACCTGATCAAACGTTTCAGGCAAACGATCAGCCACCCACTCCAGTCCAAGCGATTTCTCTACGTCTGATACTATATAAACAACCTTTTGCCGGCTCATACATTAACCTCCGGATATTCAATTGCCAGTGCCTGGATGGTAAGATCATATATTTTAAATCGCCATGACTGCGGAAGCCATGCGAAAAGTTGCCGGTCTATCCATGCAGGAATGCAGCGGTTGGCTAATACCTTATAAACAAGTCGTTTTACAGAGGAACTGGTGACGTTGGTAACAGTCTTACGCTGGGGGTTCAATTGAATTAATTTCTGATTTGCAATACTATAACTTCGCAGCCGTTTTATATAGCTTCTGCACGTAATAAAATCACGATGCACGCAAACATTCAGCTTATCGAAAAATATAGCTATACCTTGTTCCAGCGCCCTATAGGCAAGATCGTAGTCCTCCGCATCGGTAAGGCGTTCGTCAAAACCATGCAGTCGCTCAAACGCTTCACGTTTGGCTGAACTGTTGGCTGCAGAAAAGAAAAGATTTTCAAATGTAATGCTGGCAAACGCATCGTTATACCTGGCCAACCATTTATTGGAAATAAAAGCTTTATACCGCTGTATATCAGTGCTGGCAGCTGATATAAATTCCTTTTGATTGCCGCACAACAACAATGGCATGCGATTGTTTTGATGAAATGACACATGCCTTGCCACTGAATCAGGCGGCAGCACCATATCATCGTCATAGAATATCAATATAGAACCGGTTGCTTCATGCACGCCCCTGTTCCTTACCTTCGAGCGTCCTGCATTTTTCTGAACAATCACCTTCAGATGCATGAGCCTGGAACGATAGGATTCTATAACTTCCTTACTGTTATCGGTCGAGCCGTCTATAACAACGATCAATTCAAATTCCCGCAGCGTCTGCGATGCCAGGCTCTCCAGCAAGTACGGTAACTTGCCGGCACCATTATAAGTAGCTATTATAACACTCACATCGAATGTACTGTTCATGACCGTATAAGGATAGAGTCAAGGAATTTGATCATACTCCTTTCGGACAAAGAGTAATATTTGTTCATAAAGGCGCTCATGTTCTGGTCCATCATGGCGTGTCGCGCTCCCCCACTCTTGCCTACATAATGTACCACGCGTGCCTCCGGATTAAACGCTACACGATATCCAAGTCGACTAAATTCCTTGCACCATTGAATGTCTTCTCCATACATAAAAAAATCATCCGCCAACTTATTGCCCGGCAAGAGCTGCAACATTGCTTTGGGAAACATGAAGAAAGTTCCCCATATCCAATCGGGGTATATAAACTCATTATGGTCGAAGAAAGAACCAAGCAGCCAACGTCCGCCCACTCTTTTTGATACAAACTTCTGCAGTCGCATCAACTCCATTAGTTTATACTTAACAGATGGAAATCGCTGACAGCAATGCTGTACTGTGCCATCGGGATATTCTAGGCGTGCACTTATTGCCGCAGTAAGCGGTTGTACTTCCAATCGCTGCATGCACAGAAGTATAGCATTATTCTTAAGAACGGTATCGCTGTTTAACAAGAGAATAAATTTGCCACGGGCATATTCAATACCTGCATTGTTGCCGGCAGCAAAACCTATATTGCTGGCATTCGTTACCAGGCGTATTTTATCGTGATATCGGTTCTTAAATTCCTGTGGATTTATTTCGGTAGAAGCATTATCAACCACTATAATTTCGTATACTACATTTTGTGTCTGTTGCATAACACTATCTATACATTGACACGTCAATGAAAAGGTATTGTAGTTTATGATGATAACGGATACTTCTACACTCATGACCGAAACAGTTTATGCCACACCCCCCTAAGCCGGGCCAGATTTCGGTTGTTCTTGATAGCAAGATCAAATTTATTCCAGGGTAATTCGATACCGGGTGGATTTTTAATAAGGTCGCCAATAGAATTCGCCTGCATTAACACCAGTGAAGACCACAAAGGCGGATTGATGGGATGGAAATCTGTAAAGGCTGCGTAATTCTCTGCACTCAATGTATTCCAGCGCTCAAAATAGGCTTGCGTATCAAAATCATTCTTATGCCCCCAGTTCGCAATTTTATCGTATACATCCTGTGCGCTGCGTGCCCACGACTGGTGGAGAATAACAAAGTCGGTATATATATTGAAATATCCGTTTCTTCTGCCATAGGTAAAGGCCGGATTGCGGGATGCTATCTGAAAAAATTCTATCTTGTTTTTGCTGTGAAAAGGTATGGATAAGAAACCACCTTCCACTTGTTTAAAGAGTGTCATGATGGCACAGCAAACATTTACATCCTGATAAGAATTTGAAGGAAGCTTCCGGAGAAATTGCACGAAGCCTGTGAAGTTTAAAAAATATTCATCGCAATCCAGTTGAATCTGCCACCCACCCGAACCCATAAATTTAGCCATCAACTCACGCTGTCGTACTTCATTTTCGGAGGGCGATAATGTTGCTATGTGAAAATCTTCTTCCAAGAATTTGATCTTATGATCCGTATCAATGCTGTTGATCAGTGCATAAAATCTCTCATTATCAAATGCGTAAGACTGGTTAGCCCAGCTCATCCGATCTTTATCTATCGACAAACAGATTATGTCCGAATCTTTATAGACCAATGGCAAGGCATACTGCAACAGCTCCCAATCATATGCAACACAAAAGCCTACCTTTACCGGTTCATTCATAGTGTAAAATACCTTTTGGAATGATACAATACATCCCTGAGAAATTTAATATTAAAAGGATTCTTAACGAAAGCCTTTGCTGCATAAAAGAAACCTTGTCTGAAGTTATTTTCATTGAACGCCTGAACGGACTTGTCGCGCACCATCCACACATGTTCTTCCAGATATAGCGGTAGCATTTCAGTCCAGGCGAGCACATCGTTTTTCTTCTGCTCAGGCGAGCGCTCTGTCCATGCATTGGTGAGCTGCAAGATCAGAAAATTATCCATAACTGACTTCTTAACTCTATACCAGTAGTGATGGATTACGCTCTCGCACGGAAATATAGTGGTGTTATTTTGCAGTATAATTGAAAATGCGTACTGCTCGCTGGCGTGATTCTGCGTAGCGGGGTATAATTGATCGGTAAGCGCGTATACATCTGGTATAAGCTGCCGGTGCGAGCGGTGCAGCATCATAACGCCCGCGTTCCACGAATGCATCTGATCATTCAATGATATATATCCCTTACCCAAATCGAAGCGTTGGGTAGATATCAGTGTATGAAATTTCCTAAAGGCCTCACCCGCCGGCAACGGCATATCTTTCAAGTGGTCAAATCGATATTCACGAAGGTGCATGTAGGAAATGCCAGGAGAAAGATTAGCCATGAGCTGAGACGGATCGCTCGTAAAAAAAGTATCGGAGTCTGCATAGAGTATATTTGTACTACATGTATCAAAGGCCTCTTCAATCAATGTTATCTTCATTCTATGTAAAAAATCTATTGCTCCACGCATAGATTTTATCTTATCTCCAGTAAGTAATATATACTCTACAGGGAGCCCCTTAAAATATGATTGAAAAAAAGGGGGATTGTCGGTGAGCAAAATCGTTCTTATCCGATCAGAATCCTTAGTCTGCGCATAAAAGCTCCATACAGTAAGAATCACCCGTCTATACTCATTCTCCTTACCGAAGGATTGCGTTACTAACGTATAATTCATCTCATGTGAAACTTTCGCCATATCTTTTGTATAGCTGTATGATCAAAATAAAATTCAACAAGGCGAATCTTTATCCATGCCGGAATTTTATTTATTGAAAAATCGGTATACTTATTCAAATATCTGCCCGGTGACTGCCGTAGATAATAAAAATAAAGATAACGCAATCTGTTTTTACAAAGCATATTCCATGGACGTTGTAATGTAAAATGCACAACTACTTTATCCCTCAAAAAAACTTGTATTGCTCTTTTACTAAGCCCCTCGGGAATAAGGGAGAAAAGTAAATTATACTTTCCCGGAAGCTTTTTCCAGTTGTTTTTCAAAATAGCGTTCAATCCACATTGATCCACAAACTTTATACGTTCAGGGTACTGTCGAAGGTACTCCATGGTTCTTTCAGAAATGCTTTGTGATCTCCACCGGTCTGTATCGATAACCATCATGCCCGAATTAAAGTATTGTTCTTCCTCGTAAATACCAATCAGTGGTTGTGTTTTTACATAATTATCATAAACAGCAGCTATAGGGTATCCTTCAAGATCGATATTGTACAATTCCTGAAGCCCGTTGATCACTAACATATCTGTGTCCAGATAAAGCAGGCGCCTTATTGCTGTTGGAACAATCTGCGGAAAGTACAATCGATAATATACAGCAGATGTCCAATTATTCATAAGTACAAATTGCTCTGCGCCAGCCACATCAATATCGTAAAATGTTATTTCACCAGAGTACTTCCTTAAATAGATAACTATAGCATTCCTTGTCTCATTAGAGATTCCTGTAGTTATCGCATGGATATGAAAAGCACCGGTATTATTCTTACCTATAGAACAAGCTAATGCGTAGAATGGCTGAAGGTAATTTTTGTCGAAGGCTATTGCCAGATGAATTGTTTGATCGTCTATTGCTTCTGATACGTCCATTACGTGTAAACTATAGACTTTCCTTTTTAAATCGACCTTCTACCAGAATACTTCCCCATTTCAGCGTTGGTGAATTTAAAAATGTATGATGTTCACTATTCAATACTTCAATATCAATAACATTCTCTGAAACTGCGAACCATGATGTAAACGGCTCCGTAAAAAAAAGATCAAGCTTATATCTGCCGGATCGCATCTGCGGAAGCTTCACTGTATACTCCATATGATATAGGCCAGGGTTGAATACCTGTACTTCATTTTTGACAAAGTTTGCATAGCTTATAATGTGTTGTTCATCTTTTTTAAGATGAACATCAAGCTCGAATGGAGTTCTTTTACGAAACTCTATATCAAAAGCTATGTGCAGAATATCTCCCTCAACAATTACAGAGCTTGTTTCAAGTCCATTAATCGTAATGTTATGTAATTGTATATGGGGTTGATAGTAGTGGATAGTCTCAGTAATATTTCCGCTCGCAAGATGATATGAAGTATACTCATCAATTACTTCGTTCATTCCTCCTTTATACATCACTTGCCCATTTCTCAACAACACACCTGTTTTGCAAATTGCCTTTAGTGAGGGAAGGTTATGACTAACAAACAAAACTGTTCTGCCCTCACCGGTAACATCTTCCATCTTCTTGAGGCACTTCTTTTGAAATTCGGCATCACCTACTGCAAGCACTTCATCTACAATAAGTATCTCCGGCTCTAAGTGAGCAGCAACTGCAAAGGCTAAGCGTAATTGCATTCCACTGGAGTAGTGCTTCAACGGTGTATCCAGAAATTTTTCTGTACCGCTAAAGTCAACGATCTCATCAAATCTGGCTTTGATTTCTGCATGTTTCATTCCAAGAATGGAGCCGTTCATAAATATATTTTCGCGGCCTGTCAATTCCTGATGAAATCCTGTGCCTACTTCGAGCAAGCTCGCGACTCTTCCCCGCACAACAATTTTGCCTTTGGTGGGTGGTGTAATGCGAGAGAGTACTTTCAGCAATGTAGATTTACCGGCACCGTTGCGCCCGATGATACCGAGTGAATCACCGGCCTGCACATCGAATGATACATCATTCAGTGCCCAGAACTCTTCGGTGGCATCTTTGGTGCGAAATATATTGGTTAGCTTATCGCGAAAACTCAAATACGGAAGTTGCTGATGGTTGATCAGAAACTTCTTCGAGATATTTTTAATTTCTAAAATCGGCTTCATGCCAGGTCTGCAAAAAATAGTTCTGTTTTCTTAAAGTAAGTCATGCCAACGAACAACAGGAGTAAGGCAGAGAAAATGCTCATCATGATCAACATCGTATCGGGCACATTTGCAGTTAACGGTATTCTGAATAAAGTTATGGCGCCATACATGGGGTTGAGGGCTAATATATATTTCAATGCCGGCAGTTGAACACGTGAGAAGGGGTATACAACCGGGGTAACAAAGAAACCTATCTGTATCATAAACGGAACTACGAACCGGAAGTCGCGATACTTTACCATGAGTGCAGAGAGCCAGCATCCTAAACCAACGGCTCCTACAAAGGCAAGTAAAAATGCAAGTGGCCAGAAAAGGATGAGATTTACTATATCTATAGTTACGGGAAAGAAAAAGATAAAGATCACAAAGAGGAAAAGAGAAACAACCAGATCTATAAGCGAAGCAAGAATAGACGATAACGGAATGATAAGCCTTGGAAAGTATATCTTCTTAATGATGGGTGCATTTAATACCATGCTGTTACCGGAGTTGGTAACGGAAGCTGAGAAAAAATTCCAAAGCAGTAATCCTGAAAATGCAAATACGGGATATGGAATAGAATCTGAGCCGACTTCAAACATCTGTCCGAAGAAGAAGGTAAAGATCAGCATCATGAAGAGAGGTTGCAACATTACCCAGAAAACGCCTAACACCGTCTGTTTATACTTCACCTTGATGTCGCGCCAGGTAAAAAAATAAAATAATTCACGATAACCCCACAATTCCTTAAAGTTGAGCGAAAGGCGGTTTGCTGGTTCGATTATCGTTTCTGAGTACTGTTGATTCATAGAAAAAAATTTCATTACAACTGACAGGCCATTTTATACTGTACTGTACCTGTGGAATTTAACAATCTTTTTGCTGGTATGTTTCTCGCTTTGGGATAAAAATCCCGGCGGAGTTGATTCCAACAAAAGAATTTGCTTCCGTCAGTTTGTGGTGCACTTTAAATATTTTTGTAAAGTTAACCATGAATGTCTTCTTTTTATTCCCATACCCCCTGGGGGAATCACCTTCGCAGCGTTTCCGATTTGAGCAGTACTTTGATCATATTCAGCGTACAGGGATTCAGTATCAATGTCAATCATTCTGGGATGAAAGAACATGGCGCATCCTTTATAAAAAGGGACATACATTAACAAAGGTAATGGGTTTTTTGAAGGGTGTATTACGCAGGTTCGGAATACTCTTCAAACTACGGCAGGCCAACTATATTTTTATTCACCGGGAAACTTTACCGGTCGGCCCTCCCATCATAGAATGGGCTATCGCGAAAGTTCTTCGCAAGAAAATTATCTACGACTTTGACGATGCTATCTGGTTGCCAAACACCAGTAAGGAAAACAGCATTGCAGCCTGGATAAAATGGCATTCCAAAACAGCCAGCATTTGTCGCTGGAGCTATAAGGTAAGTTGTGGAAATGATTATCTGGCCGATTTTGCAAGGCAGTATAATTCACGTGTAGTCGTAAACCCAACCACTATTGATACGGAATATCACCACAATCCTGCATTATATATCAAACCGGTTTCGGATAGTATTACCGTTGGTTGGACAGGGTCGCACTCTACATTGAAATACCTTGACGAGGTTGTTCCGATATTGCAGCGCCTGGAAGAAAAATACGGAGACACTTTTCGTTTTGTAGTCATTGCCAACCGTGCCCCTTCGCTGGCGCTTCATCGTCTCGAATTTATTCCCTGGGTGGAAGAGACTGAGATCAAAGATCTGATGAATCTGGATATAGGAATTATGCCGCTGACCGATGATATGTGGGCGAAAGGGAAATGTGGATTTAAGGCGTTACAATATATGGCGCTTCAGATTCCTGCGGTAACATCGCCAGTGGGTGTAAATACCAGGATTGTTGAGTCGGGGGTAACAGGCTTTCTGTGCACAACTGCAGACGAATGGTTTCAGGCAATTGATACGCTCATGCAAAATGCACAGTTGCGCAGGCATATGGGCGAGCAAGGAAGGAAAAAGATTGAACGCGATTATTCTGTGATCTCTAATTCATCAACCGTGCTTTCGCTGTTTGAATAGTTCTGATTCTCTGAATAATATATCAATATGAGCGCCATGGCATAGAATGGCAGCAATGGAATTTTATAGCGCGAGAGCGTGCCAAAATTATACGATGAAATTCCGGTAGCAAAGGCGAAGGTTATGCTGAAAACGAGGCAGAACATAACGTGTGGGTTGGCCAGCGAGGCGACCAGCGTCTTTCCTTTTTTGAATGCTATATATATGGTAAGCATAAAAAAAGCAAGGGACTCGAAAGCCGACATAAGCATGAGCGGATTTCTCACTTCCCACAAGTACGGTCGAAAAAGCGACACATTAATAGCTTGTGGCGCAAGCCTCACCATGCTGCCTAGGGTTCCATCAAGCTCCCCTAATGAATATGTACTTCCTGCATCTCTCCCGGTTTGATAAGCAATGTCGTATGCAGTAATCATGGCTGTGTTGGCAATCTGATTCATAGCATACCGCGGATCATCTTTACCAATCTGCACCACGGCAAAGTACCCAAACACGCCAATTACCACAATCACAAACGGAAACACCAGCACTTTGATCAACGTTGATTTTATGGCCGAAAGATTAGTCATAAAAATCCAAAGCAATACGGAAGGTGCATAGCACAACAATATATACTTTTTGATAGAAAAGATGAGGTACATGTTGAACAGCAGCAACACGACATAGTATGTCCGGATTTTGTGATCTACAAAAAGCCGTTTGATATAAAACGTTGTCAGCCCCAGACAGGCAAGGGTAACGGTATCTTTCAGCAGTCCCGATCCCCAAAAAATTACTGAGGGTATAAATAACACGGCTATTGCAATAGCTTTGTGCAGCCAGGGGTATAATTCATAAAAGGATTTGAACAGCGCCCACAGCCCTATAAATCCAAATACAGCAAAGAGTACGGCTGTAGCTGAATAAGCAGAGAACGTAAACAGATCCAGTATAGCAGCGATGCGTATAATCATGAACGATGATGAATCCCTGAAGAAGGGAATATGCGAAGAGTATTTATATATACCAATCTCATCCGATTTATCGCCGAACAAAAGCTTTAACCCGAGCAGGGGATCATCCGTAAAGGCTTCCCATATATGCCGGCTTCCATGCGTGTGAAAATTATAGGTATCGCCACCACCATAGTAAAACTGATAGAGAAGGCCCAGTGCCAGGGCACCAAAAATTTTCAGTGTCAGCGCAGGAATATAATAAGGCCGTATGGTATCGTCCGTTACCCAGGGGCGAAGGATGAATGCCACCACGTAAACGAGGAATAGAATAATGGGTGTAACAATCAGATCGCGAAGCTCCAAAGCCGTTCTTTCTTGAATGCTTAAAGGTCACGGTTTCCGTTTGATTTAACAATAGCGCGAAAGATTGAGCCGTTATTCTTAATCTCCCTTCTCCAACCCTTTCAACCTTCGTTTGGCATCTTTATACGCTTCGTCTTTTCGGCCGGCTTTTTTCTTTACGAGGTTGAACCATTGTTTTGCCTCTGCTTTGTTACCCTGGCGTTCGGCAATTTCTCCGAGGGCAATCATGGAATACAGATAGTATCCGGATTCGGTGGCATCAATCTGTTCTGCAAACTTCATACACATTTTGTAGTATGTTTTCGCATCGTCATACTTCTTGCGGGCTTCATAGATCTGACCAAGAAAAAATGAAGCATAGCGTCCACTCGTCGCTTCATATCCTACCATACCACTGTCTATGCGCGTCAGTATCTTTCGGCACATCGGCTCTGCTTCCGTAAATCGGCCCATAGAGTATAGCATGCGCGCATAGTATCGGTGAAAATATGGATTGTCGGGATAGGTTTGGTATAAATATTCACTGATCTGAAATGCACCGTATTGATCACCCTCGTAACTACTCAATATACGCATGAGCCACACCATGGCCTCGGTGCGTGTATAGAATGCGTTGTACGATACTTCTTTCAATTGCTTTAAACCAAGTGCTTTGTCGCCTTTCTTAAAGAACCACAGAACCGGTTTCAATACCGGGTAATTTTCGGGCACCCATACCGAGAAGTAATTATAGAGCGCATCGCCAAACAACAGCTCCGGACTGAAGTCCTGTTTTTCCTTGCATTCTTCCAGGTAATCCAGTCCATCTTTTCCAGCCGAGGCTGCTTTGCGCCAGTTCTTTCGTTCTTCATCTGCGTAAAGCCTGCCTTTAAATCCATAGGCGGCTGCCAGAAAGAAAGCGGCTTCTGTGCGATAGGCAGGAAAATCATCATAAAGTTTTTCGCCTACTTCGATGGTTGAATCCATATAGGCCAGAAAAACATCATCGTGCGAAGTATCTTTTGTGTTGGGCATGATCTTCCACCACTCGATTAGTCCCATCAGAAAATACGGCAACGGATGCCAGCGATAGCGCGCCCGAAGGTATTGAAACTGAAATTCGGCACGATCGAACTTGAAATTGTAGAGGTCGTTCAAAGCCTGGGTACATTCCAGTTGAACGCTAACACTCGACAATAAAATAACGGTCGTATCTTTTCGGGTGATTGGCTGTGCTTTTCCGTCAAAAGTTGCTACTAACAGAAAGATCGCGATGAAAAGTCCACCCACTGCCGAACCTTTATACATTTGAAACGCAGAAAACTGTATCATTTATTTACGTAAAGCTTTTACCGAAATCCGGGACACCCATCCGTCAAAAACAATTTCTTATCCGGCATGACCACCATCTCCGAACCCGAAACTAAGTCATTCTTTGCTACCGACAAAAGATTGTTGTTTGTACTGCTATGTATGGCAACGCTATTGTTGCTCTACATCAAAATTTCCTTTATCGAAAACGAAACTGCGGCTTTCGAGTTTCTGCAAGATCGACCCGAGGGCATGATTTTGCGCCTCATCGCAGCCCTCAAACTCTTCTCCATACCCATTATATACCTGTGGAAATTCACAGTTATCGCTTTCGTGATCTGGTGCGGCTGCTTTATGTTCGGCTACCGGGTAACCTATACGCAGTGCTGGGGTGTGGTGATCGGTGCAGAGTATATATTTCTCATTCCGGAAATTCTCAAAATCATGTGGTTTATGGTAGTGGAGACTGACCCTACCTATAACGACATCAGTGCATTTTATCCGCTATCGCTGATGCACTTTTTCGACTATTACTCTATTGACAAACGATGGGCCTATCCGCTTCGTGCACTCAATCTGTTTGAAATTGTTTATTGGTTTCTGCTGGTAGAGGGTATTCACCACTACGCCCGTAAAGACAAGAAATACGTCTGGATCATTGTTGCCTGTTCGTACATTCTGCTGTTCTTTATGTGGCTGGGATTTTATGTGATTGTTTATAAATAATAGTCGGGAAGACCGAAAGTCCGGAAGTAAAAATGCATGGAGTAGCTTCATACTCACCGTCTTCTGACTTCCGGACCTTTTATCTTTCTGACTCCGGACTTTCGGTCTTCCTGCCTTTTCAAAAGAAACTTCTCACGGCATCACAAACACGCGCTACCTGGCTGGGCGTCATGCCTGGCCATAGCGGCAAGCTCAAAGCTGTTTCCGCTATTTTTTCTGTGAGAGGAAATTCTCCTTTTCGAAACGAGAGATGTTCATAACACTTCTGCAGATGGGGAGGAACAGGATAATGGATCATGGTCTCAATTCCCTTCTTGGCAAGGTGCGCCTTCAGTGCATCACGATGCTGTGTGCGGATTACAAACAGATGGTATACATGGTAGGCCTCTTTATCCGACAGTGGTAAAATAATATCACCCGTATCTTTTAGTTGTTCCAGGTATAGCACAGCCAGTTGCCGGCGCTGATCATTCCGAAGGTCAAGCTGCCTTAACTTGATGCGAAGCACAGCCGCTTGCAGCTCGTCCAGCCGTGAGTTAACACCTTGGTGAATAGCCATGTTTTTCACCTCAAAGCCATAGTTCCGGTATTGTTTTGCAAATCGCGCTACGGCTTCGTTGTCGGTAGTAATAGCGCCACCATCGCCCATGGCCCCCAGGTTTTTGGTAGGATAAAAACTGGTAGCATTTGCTTTACCCCAGCTACCGGTTTTGGTTTTGAGCCACATCGATCCATGTGCCTGGGCATTGTCTTCTATTATAGCCAGGTTATATTTATCAGCAAGCGATGCAATGGCTGTCATATCACAGGCCTGCCCATAGAGATGCACCGGCAAAATTGCCTTTGTCCGTGCCGTGATGCGGGGTTCGATTCCTGCCGGGGCTACATTACAGGTAAATTCATCGGGTTCCACCGGTATAAGGGTAGCGCCCGTTTTGCTTACTGCAAGCCAGGTTGCGAGGTAAGTATGTGCGGGAACAATCACTTCATCGCCGGCTCCAACACCGCAGGCCAGCAGGCTTATGGTGAGTGCATCGAGGCCATTACCAACGCCTACACAAAAATTTACCCCATTATGTGCCGCATATTCTTTTTCGAAAGCATCTACTTCATGGCCCAGCACATACCAGTGGCTGGTATATACCCGCATAAGCGCTTCTTCTATTTCCCGGCCAATAGGCTGATGTTGTGATACCAATGATAAAAAAGGTATGGATTCTTCAGGCATTTTTAAGTTTCAGATGTTGTAAAGCAACTTTCTTTTTTCAAAGATACACCAGAGATCAACCCTGGCCCGTTCTGTAAATCTAATCAGCGGAATAACTAAAAATTCCCTTATTTTCGGGCTTTTATTTTTGGTCATCATCTCATACAACATGAATTTTCAAAAAACCAATAACATCACCGGCTGGATCGTCTTTGCTGTGGCTCTCGTAACCTATTGGCTTACGATGGAGGAAACCGCCAGCTATTGGGATTGTGGTGAATTTATCTCTGTATCATACAAACTTCAGGTACCTCACCCTCCGGGTGCCCCGCTGTTCCTGCTCATCGGAAGAATGTTCTCGTTCCTTGCGCTCGGCGATGTAACCAAAGTTGCCTACTGGATCAACTTCAGCAGTGTACTGGCCAGTGCCTTCACA
Organism: Ohtaekwangia sp.; assembly: GCF_036786105.1. Taxonomy (NCBI): domain Bacteria; kingdom Pseudomonadati; phylum Bacteroidota; class Cytophagia; order Cytophagales; family Fulvivirgaceae; genus Ohtaekwangia; species Ohtaekwangia sp. The sequence continues at coordinate 3,103 of NZ_DAIQRQ010000082.1, read as the reverse complement.
GCGCTGTTCCTCTTCTGGTCGATCGTATTGTTTGGCCGCAAGCTGATGAAGGTCAACTCTGAAGCTGAGCTCACATCCGATAAAATGTGGGTATTGATGGGAGCCGGTCTTGTGGGTTCGCTTGCTTATACTTTCTCAGACTCAGCCTGGTTCTCGGCTGTTGAAGCAGAAGTATACGCCATGTCATCGTTCTTCACGGCCTTTGTTGTATGGGCCATGCTAAAATGGGATGTAATTGAAGATGAATCGAAAGCCAACCGCTGGCTGCTGCTCATCTTCTATATGATGGGGCTTTCCATCGGCGTTCACTTGCTCAACCTTGTCACTATTCCGGCACTGTCGCTGCTATATTATTTCAAAAAATACAAGCCTACCGTTTGGGGCGTAGTAGCTACGATGCTGATAAGCCTTTTAATCATTTTCGTGATCAACGAGGTAATTATACCGGGCTTACCTACTCTGGCTGGTAAATTTGAAATCTTCTTCATCAATAGCGTAGGCCTGCCATTCGGTTCAGGTGCGTTCATCTTTACCTTACTGCTGATTGGTGCATTGGTATGGGGTATACTTTTCTCGCAAAGAAATCAACGGGTATTGTTGAACACGGCTTTAAATGCAGTGGCCTTTGTATTGATCGGGTATGCTTCGTATGCTCTGGTGGTGATTCGCTCTAATGACAATCCTCCGATTGACGAAAACGACCCTTCTGATGTGATGAGCTTTGTAAGCTATCTGAAACGTGAACAATATGGCAGCCGTCCTTTGCTTTACGGACCTTACTTTACGGCTCAGCCGATTGGTATAAAAGAAGGCGGCGCTATCTACAAGAAGGGTAAAGATAAATACGAGATCAAGGATCATAAGTTTGAATACGAATACGAGCCCGATCAGCAAACCATTCTGCCGCGTATCTATAGCAGCGATCCGGATCACGTGAGAATATACCGCGAAACATTAGGACTGCGTGAAGGCGAGAAACCCACCTTTGGCGATAACATTGCATTCATGGTAAATCACCAGATCGGCTGGATGTATGTACGATATTTCTTCTTCAACTTTGCTGGCCGCGAAAGCGACATCCAGAATGCAGACTGGATGGGTCCATCACAATGGTTTGAAGAGTTGCCTCCGCTGCTCAAAGAAAACAGAGGACGCAATAATTTCTTTATGATTCCATTTATACTCGGTTTAGTGGGTATGTTCTATCAATCAGTTCACAACACGAAGAACTTTGCAGTAGTAGCCCTGTTATTTATACTTACCGGTGTTGCACTGGTAGTATATCTTAACTCACCGCCTACTGAGCCACGTGAGCGCGACTATATCTATACCGGTTCATACTATGCTTATTGCTTCTGGATCGGGTTTGCGGTTATAGCAATAGCGGAGTCACTGACCAAAGTGTTGAAGAACATGAAGACAGCCGCAATTGCCACAACGCTTCTTTGTTCATCTGCTCCTATATTAATGGCACAGCAGGGTTGGGACGATCACGATCGTGCAAACCGTTATTTCTCTACCGATTCAGCTATCAACTACCTGCAATCCTGTGCTAACGATGGCGTGCTCTTTACCGGGGGTGATAACGATACCTTCCCGCTGTGGTATGCGCAGGATGTGGAAAACGTACGTACTGACCTCCGCGTAATTGTATTGAGCTACTACAACACCGACTGGTATATCGAGCAAACTACACGCAATGCGTATGGCTCAAAACCGTTCCCCTATACGTTAACGATGGAAAACTATCGCGATGACAAAACGCAATATATACCCTACTATAATGCGGGCATCAAGCAGATGGATCTTCATAAATACCTGGAGTTGTTGCGCGATAACAACAAGAGCCTGCTCAATCCGGAGTATCGTGGTGAACGCTATATGTTGCCCACGAAAGAGATTGTTCTGAAAGTAAATGTAGATAAAGTAAGAAAGCTCGGTATTATTCCGGAAGGCATGGACAGTCTGCTGGTACCGGAAATGCACTTGCATGTGAAAGCCAATGCCCTGGAAAGAAAAGATCTGGCGATGCTCGATCTACTCGCTACCGCTGACTGGGAACGCCCGCTGTATGTGAACAACACATCGCTGGCGCAGTTCAATGTAGACCTGAGCCGCTATGTAGTACAGGAAGGAAATGCATATCGCATTCTGCCGATACTCAATCCTAAACCATTCAATCAGTCTGAGCTTGTAAATACGAAAGTGAGCTTTGATAACATGACAAAGAAGTTCCAGTTCAGAAATGTGGATGATCCTTCTGTATACTATACGCAAGACTATCGCAACTTTATTCTGAACCACCGCAGCAGCTTTAACTCACTGGCAGAAGCATTGATTAAGAAAGGCGATACAGCAAAAGCCCGCGAAGTATTATTGTTCAGCTTGGCCAAAATGCCGGATGCTTCAATCCGTTACGATTACACTTCGGCACAATCTGTAGGCTATCTATTTGAAGTAGGCGAAAAAGAAAAAGCAATCGAGATTGCCAACACCATGTGGAAACGTGCTGATGAAATGGCCGACTACTACACGAAGAAACGCGAATACGGACGCGACCTCCAGATTAACATTGTTATACTGGGTGAACTGCAAAACGCGTTGCATCGCTATGGCGAAGATGAGCTGGCCAAGAAAATTGAAGATGCCTATTCTAAACATACGGCGGCATTTCAACTAGACCGGTCAAATTTCTAGATTTTAAATTACGTATTGTATATACCAGAAGCCCTTCGGCAGTGCCGGAGGGCTTTTTTTATCGCATCTTTCCTCGCAATCTTCGACAACCTTTTGATCATGCAGATACATTCCTGAACTTTACAGCTTAAGCCTCACTTAGTCCTCGTGAAGAAGATTGCTGTCATGCTGTTAACATTTTACGCCGCATCCATGCTTTGCTATGGATCGCTGGAAATTGTGCATGACGCATTACACTGGTTATCGGCACATCATTACAGCCATGTTCACGAGCATGAACACGACCATCATCACAGCTTTCACGATCACGACCATAGTCACGTAACAGCCAACAACGCTAACGCTGCAGAACAAGACGACTTACCGATACTGGTGCACTTGTTTTTATACATTCAGCAAAAACCAA